>JAQTNB010000181.1 GCA_028714055.1 Candidatus Omnitrophota bacterium | reverse complement strand
GGCGGCAGTGGTGCAAGACGCGCACGGCGCTACCCCGACCGCGGGCGGTAGTCGTCGCCGAGGATGGCGTCGACGAACGCGGCGACGACGACGCCGGCGGCGCGGCCGGCGACGAGCGGTCTTATCAAGCGTATCCTTGATCGCTTCCAGCGACCCCTGGACATCCGCCTTGATAATAAGTTTAAGGTCTTTGATCACGCCTTCCTTGATCTGCGCGTAAAGGTCTTCCAGGCTGATCTTTTTGGCGGTCTTGGCCTGCTGCAGTTTTTCCTTTTCCTGGCGCAGCTCGGCTAGCTCCCGCGCTTTCTTTTCGTCTTCAATGGCATAGAACTGCTCGCCTGCCTGGGGTACGCCGCCAAGCCCGAGGATCTCTATCGGGACCGACGGCCCCGCGTGCGTGATGGCATGGCCGAAGGCATCGAACATCGCGCGCAGTTTTCCGAAATACGGGCCGACCACGATATTCTCATTCAAATGCAGCGTCCCGTTCTGCACCAGAAGTGTGGCAACCGGGCCTCTGCCTTTGCTCATCTTTGCTTCAAGGACAACGCCCTTTGCCTGGCGGGCGGGATTGGCCTTCAACTCAAGCATCTGCGCTTCAAGCAATATCATTTCAAGCAAGGTATCGATCCCCTGGCCGCTCTTTGCCGAGACCGGAACGGTTATGGTCTTGCCTCCCCAGTCTTCGGCTGCCAGGTCATGCGTGGAAAGCTGTTTTTTCAACCGGTCAACGTTAGCCTGCTGCTTGTCGATCTTGTTCATCGCCACGATGATCGGCACGCCTGCCGCGCGGGCATGGTCTATCGCTTCTTCCGTCTGGGGCATGATCCCGTCGTCGGCAGCCACGACCAAAACGACGATATCGGTAACGCTTGCGCCCCTGGCGCGCATGGCGGTGAATGCCTCATGGCCCGGCGTATCAAGGAAGGTGATCTCGCCTTCGGCAAATTTGACGCGGTAGGCCCCGATATGCTGCGTTATCCCTCCGTGTTCGGAATCCACGACCTTGGTCTTACGGATGGCATCGAGCAGCGAGGTCTTACCGTGGTCCACATGGCCCATGAAAGTCACTATCGGAGCGCGGGGTTTAAGCATATGGGGGTCATCCGGCTCTTCATGGGAACGCAGGAGCTGTTCTTCCTGCCCCGGGGCCTTGGTAAGCGCGCAGCCGTATTTCTGGCATACCTTGGAAACGGTCTGTTCATCGAGCATCTGGTTGATCCCGGCCATAACGCCCATGCCCATCAGGCTCTTGATTATCACCGACGGCTTTTCCTGAAGCTTGATCGCCAGGTCCTTAAGCGTAATGGGAAGCTCAAGCTCCAAAGCTTTTCCCGCGGGAACGGCCGGTGCCGGCGCTGCCGGCGGTGCTGCGGGCGCGAGGGGCTCTTTTGCGGGAAGATGAGGCTTGACCTCTTTTTTGGCCGGCGCAGGAGCAACAACCGCTGCTTTCAAAGGCGCGACAACCGCCTCTTTTACAGGATGATGTTTGACTTCTTTGGGAGCAGGGGGATGAGGAGCGACCGGCGCCTGGACAGGCTGGACTACAGGGGCAACCGGGGCCTGTTCAAGAGGAGGCCTCAGCAGTTCTTGCAAGGGAGGCGCGGCTACGGCAGGCGCGGCCTTCTTTTTTGCGGCAGCCGTTTTCACGACGGGCTTTTTTACGCGCGCAAGGACTGCCGCCTTCGGCGGTTTGAGCGCGTGCGCTTCTGCTTTTTTAGGCTCCTTGGCCTTCACTGCCTTGACAACAGCCTTCTTTTTTACGTCATGGGCCAATGCCTTTTTAACTGCGGCCTTCTCTTTTTTTGCTTTTACCATATGAGTACCTACCTCTTAAGTTTCTTGGCTTCCTTGATGAGCTTTTCCGCTTTTTTCTCTCCGATACCGTCGACCTTGGTCAGGTCTTCAACGCTTGCGTTCAGGATGCTCTCAACAGTCGTAAACCCTGCTTCTTTAAGGTTTGCCAGGGTCTTTTCCCCGACTCCCGGCAATTCTTCCAGCGACGATCCATCGGGCTCCGGCGCGGCAGCGGGAACTGCTTCGCCGGCGGCAGGCGCTTCTGCTGTCGCGGCTTGAGCCGCTGCCTCGCCCTTGGCTGCTGCGGCAGTGGTCTTGGTCCGGATATCCAGCTCCCATCCGACCAGCCGCGAGGCAAGGCGCACGTTCTGCCCGTGTTTTCCGATGGCCAGCGACAGCTGATCGTCGTCCACGATGATCTCCGCCTTGAGCTTTTCTTTATCAAGCTTGATCTCGGCTATCTTGGCGGGAGAAAGCGCGGCCTTGATATACTCGCGTATGTCGTCGTTATAGCGGACGATGTCTATCTTCTCGCCGCTCAATTCGTTCACGATATTCCTGACGCGGTTGCCGCGCATGCCTACGCAGGCGCCCACCGAATCTACCTTGTCGTTCTTGGACCAGACGGCGATCTTGGTGCGTTCCCCCGGTTCGCGGGCGATCGCCTTCATCTCCACGATCCCTTCAAAGATCTCGGGGACCTCAAGCTCAAAAAGCTTGCGCACCAGGTTCGGATGGGTGCGGGAAAGGATGATCTGCGTGCCTTTGCCTTCTTTTTTGACGTCGACCACATAGGCGCGGATGCGCTGGCCCTGCCGGAAGTCCTCCTTGGGAGACTGCTCGCGCTTCAGCAATACGCCCTCCGCCTTGCCCAAAAGGTCGATGACGACATTGCCTTTTTCAAAACGGTATACCGTGCCCGAAACGATCTCTCCGACCCGCCCCTGAAATTCGTTGAACACGACCTCTTTTTCCGCCTCGCGGATCTTCTGGATGATCACCTGGCGGGCGGTAGAAGCCGCGATGCGGCCGAAATCTATCGAGGTGATCTCTTCGTTATTCTTGAACGCCTTGATCTTGCCGTTAAAACGGTCGATCTCCACCTTCAGCTCGTCGGTAGGGGCGGCATTGATCACCTTACGCACCGCGCTCACCAAAGCGCTCTGCACCGCTTCAACAAGCACCTCTTTTTTTATGCCTTTTTCACGCTCGATCTGATCGAGAATTGCCAATAATTCCTGACTCATCACTAGCTCCAGTCTGACATCGGTATAACCGCATCAAATATCGGTAATGACCTGTTTTGCCTTTGCGATAAGGGGGAAGGCGACGGTGACGGTCTTGCCGCCTATATTGACGCAGGCGCCTGACTCATCCGCTCCTTCGATCACCCCTTCAAATTCAAGTTTCCCTTCAACCGGCTCCCTGACGAAGACCTTAACGCGTTTTCCTTTTTTGCGCAAAAAATCGTTCATGGTCTTCAGCGGCCGGTCCAGCCCCGGAGAGGATACCTCCAGGGTATATGCCTCCTGCAGGACGCCCTCCTGATCAAAAACCGAGCCAAGCTGCGCGTTCAGCCGCGCGCATTCATCGACCGTAATGCCTCCCTCGGGCCTGTCCGCCAGGATACGCACCGCCAGGTCCCTGCCCTGGCGGTAGCAG
>JAQTNB010000180.1 GCA_028714055.1 Candidatus Omnitrophota bacterium | reverse complement strand
GACCTGAATAACTGCGGGGTAAACAGCATAATATTATCCACTGGAAAAAAACCGGTCAAAGAGAAGATTTGGGACCTGACTCAGATCAGGCGTCAGGCCTTGAAGAAATCCAACCGTTCGCTCGGTTATCCAGTTATAGAGATCCTGGACGAAAAAGACCCTTATGAAGAGGCGGTGGCCGCGGCTACTTATATCTCCAAATACGCAAGCATCGTTTTGATGAGGGGGATAGAGTCATGGCAGGTCTTATCGCTTTTGACTTTAAGGCAGAATATTTATACTGACCCGCAAAAGCCTTTGCAGATAGAGCCGAAACTTTACGCGATAGGCGCGGCGGGCGATAAATCGCCGGTATTAGTTACTACCAATTTTTCGCTTTCGTATTATACGGTGCTTGGGGAAGTGGAAGCCAGCAAGATCCCGGCCTACATTATCAGCGTGGATACGGAGGGGATGTCGGTGCTGACGGCATGGGCCGCGGAAAAATTTACCCCGGAAAAAATAAGCGATTCGATAAACAAATTCGGGGTGAACGAAGCTGTTTCGCACAGGCGGCTGATCATCCCCGGCTATGTCGCGGTAATGAGCGGGGATCTGGAAGAAAAATCCGGTTGGCAGATAACAGTGGGGCCTAAGGAAGCGGCGGGTATCCCGTCGTTTTTAAAAAATTTGCAGTAAGATCGAAGAAAAAGCCTGCCTGCCCTGAATGCCGTCAGGCAGGCGGCAGCAGAGGTGTTGCTTGAAAAAATTCAAGATCACATTTTACCCGGATAATAAAAGCGTAGAAGTGGAAAAGGACAAGACTATACTTTCCGCGGCTATTTCCGCGGGATTATACATCAATTCCAGCTGCGCGGGGGAAGGCGTGTGCGGAAGATGCAAAGTGATCTTGAGGAAGGGGGAAGTCCTCTCGCAGTCTTCGGGCAGGATCACCGCTGAAGAAAAAAAACGCGGGGTATACCTCGCGTGCATTACCCAGGTGCTTAGCGACCTGGAGGTCGAGATACCGGTTGAATCCCGCCTTAACCTGGAAGGGCTTACCCAGGAAGAAGTGAACGCCAGGATGAAAAAAGATTATACCGAGCCCGAAGATATCGAACCGGCGGGTAAAGTCCCTTCGGAAGGCGATTTTCCTTTTTCCCCGCTTTCCAGAAAAGTCTATTTGAAATTGAGCCCTCCGGCAGCCGAAGAAAAGATGAGCGATCTTGAGAGGCTCGAGCGGCGTATCAGTCAGGCCGAGAAAATTTCCGTAAAGCATACCTGCCTGAGCAATATCAAAAGTTTGGGCGAACTTCTACGTTCATCCGATTGGAAGGTTACGGCCGCCCTTGGCAGAAGGGATGATTTCACGGAAATACTTTTTATCGAGCCGCAGAACACTTCCGGGAAAAATTTCGGCGTCGCTTTTGATATCGGCACCACCACGGTCAGCGGTCAGCTGGTAGATTTGAACTCGAGAAAAGTCCTTGGCACAAAGGCGACATACAACAAGCAGGCCCAGTTCGGAAGCGACGTTATCACCAGGATCATGTACGCCAAAGATACCGAAGGGCTTGAGGACCTGCACAGGGCAGTTGTCGCGGACATGAATGAGATGATATTGGAGTTGGCCGCGGAACACGGCGTGGATCTAAACGACGTCACCTACGCCGTCTGCGCCGGAAATACGACCATGATCCATCTCTTGCTGCGGGTAGACCCGACTTATATCCGTAAAGAGCCCTATATTCCCACGCTGAATTTCGTGCCGGTATTGCGCGCCTCGGAAGTGGAGCTGAGGATCAACCCGCGCGGGCTGCTTTATTGCGTGCCCGGCGTAGCCAGCTATGTCGGAGGAGACGTTACGGCGGGGGTTATTTCGAGCGGATTATTCAAACAGCCGCATCTCGGAATACTGATAGATATCGGGACCAATGGCGAAGTAGTCCTGGGCAACCGGGATTTTTTGATTTCTTGCGCGGCTTCAGCCGGCCCGGCTTTCGAAGGCAGCGGCGTAAGCTGCGGCATGCGCGCTTCGAAAGGCGCGATCCAAAAAGTAAAGATCAAGCCGGTCAGCTTCGATGTTTCATACAGCACGATGGGCTCGCTAAAGCCTTTGGGCATATGTGGCTCAGGATATATCGATATCATCGCGCAAATGTTGAACGCCGGCGTCATCGATAAAGGCGGCAAGATCAAAGATGCCGCGCATAAAAGGATCCGGCTGGGCGATGAAGGCAGGGAATTCGTGATCGCGGATAAACAGGCCTCCGGCACGGGGAAGGACATAGTTATAACCGAATCCGACATAGAGAATTTAAAGCGCGCCAAGGCGGCGATCTATGCCGGCGTTTCCATGCTTGTCAGGCATATGGAATTGGACCTATCCAGGGTGGAACGGGTTTTTATCGCGGGCGGTTTCGGTACATATCTGGATATGGAAAACGCGATCCGTATCGGCCTGCTCCCGGACATGCCGAAAAATAAATTCGTTTTTATAGGTAACAGTTCTTTATCCGGTTCAAGAGAGATGCTTTTATCATCGCGGGCAGCCGATACCGCGGCGGATGTGGCCAGGAAGATGACTTACCTGGAATTATCCTCCGAGCCCTTATATATGGATGAGTATATGGCGGCCTTATTCTTTCCGCATACTGATCTGGAGAGGTTTCCGAGCGTAAAATGAGCTACACCATCGCTATCGCGGGGAAAGGCGGAACAGGGAAAACTACCCTGGCTTCGCTTTTCATAAGGCTGCTTAAGGAAGATAACAGCGGTTCGATATTGGCTGTTGACGCCGATCCGAATAATAACCTGGCCGAAAACCTCGGTGTGAAGGTAAAAGAAACCGTGGGGTCAATCCTGGACGCGGTCAGCCGCAGCCCCGAAAAAATTCCGGCGGGGATGCCGAAGGATACCTTTATTGAATATCAGGTCCAGACCTCCATCACCGAAGCTCCGGGGTTCGACCTGTTGGCCATGGGCAGGCCCGAAGGGCCGGGATGCTATTGTTATGTGAATAATCTCTTAAGGGAGATCACCGCTAAACTGATGAAGGATTACGATTATGTGGTGATCGATAATGAAGCGGGTTTTGAACACCTTTCCCGCAGGACAACCCGCGCCTGCGACAGCCTGCTGGTCGTTTCTGACGCTACCCGGGCAGGTTTAAGGGCGGCGGGGAGAATAAATGCCCTCGTAAAAGAATTGAATATCAGCGCGAAGAGAAATCTTTTTCTCATAAACGGTTCTGACAAGATATTGGAAAAAGAAATCATCAAGAAAATAGGCCTGGATTACATCGGAAATATCCCCGCGGACCCCCTGATAACAAAGGCGAGCCTTAACGGCGCTTCGCTTATGGAGTTGGACGGGGGCGCGGTGAGCCTGAATGCCTTGCGGAAAATAAAGGAGAAAATATGGCACAGGAGTTAATGCTGGAAAAATGGCCGGGCGCTGTGTTGGTTTTGAAGATAGGCGCGGCCAAGGATGAGGGG
>JAQTNB010000179.1 GCA_028714055.1 Candidatus Omnitrophota bacterium | reverse complement strand
CCCCTCTGGTCATTGGTATACGCGTGGATCGTGGTCATCAGCCCCTTGACGATCCCCCACTTATCGTTAATTACCTTGGCGATCGGCGCAAGGCAATTGGTGGTGCATGAAGCATTGGAAAGCACGTGGTGGTTCTTAGGGTCGTATTTATCCTCGTTGACCCCCAGGACGATGGTGATATCTTCGCCTTCCGCGGGAGCCGAAATAATGACCTTCTTGGCGCCGCCCTTGGTTATGTGGTTTTCGGCACCCTTGACTTCTTTGCCTTTTTTGTTGACCCCGTCTTTCTTGATCGTGAAAAGGCCGGTGGATTCAACGACGATATCGACCCCCAGGTCTTTCCAGGGGAGTTCTGCCGGGTCCTTTTTCATCAAGACCTTGATGGTCTTTCCCGCCACGGAAATTCCGTCGCTTCCGGCAACCTTCACCTCTCCGGGGAAACGGCCGTGCACGGAATCATACTGCAGCAGGTATGCGTTGGTCTTTGCGTCAGTCAGGTCATTGACCGCCACCAGTTCCAGCGGTGTGTCTTTTTTTTCCAGTATTGCGCGGGCAACCAGCCTTCCAATCCTTCCGAAACCGTTGATACCGACTTTTACTGCCATGGTACTCCCTCCTTCTGAATACGGTTATTGTTGTATTTTTACGCTGCTTCCCTTAAATACTTCGCTGCCGCCTCCGGCGGCGTGGGGACTATATAAAAACCCGACCCCCATTCAAACCCCGCTACGCGCGTCAGTTTCGGCATGAATTCGATGTGCCAATGGTAATACTCCACCCCGTCGTCGCCGCTGCTGTTGATGGGGGCGGAATGAATGATAAAGTTATACGAAAGGTCGGGAAATACTTTTTTAAGCCTGGCGATAGTCTCTTTGAGGATCCCGGCCAGGAACGGCACCTCCTCCAAAGACATATGACAGAAATAGCCGTTGTGCTTCTTGGGGATGATCCAGACCTCGAAAGGAAAACGCGAGACAAACGGGCAAAAAGAGATAAAATGCTTGTTCTCAAGGACGATCCGCTCCTGCTCCTGGAGCTCCTGGCGTATGATATCGCAAAATATGCAGCGTTCGCGGTATTCAAAATAGTTCTGGGCGCCCTTTATCTCCTCCATCACGCTCTTGGGGACCATGGGCAAGGCGACCAGCTGCGTATGCGGATGCTCTAAGGAAGCCCCTGCCGCAGCTCCGTAGTTCTTGAAGACCATAATATACTTGAAACGCCTGTCCCGGGTCAGATCGATGGCGCGCCGGCAATACATGGAGATAAAGCTTTCGATTTCCGTGTTCAGAAGGTCGGAGACGTCTTTCTGATGATAGGGGGTTTCGATCAGCACCTCATGCGCCCCTACGCCGTTGGACATATCGTAGATACCTACCCCTCTTCTCTGGATATCGCCTTCAATCTGGAGGGCGGGAAATTTATTCGGGACTACTCGCACCTGCCAACCGGGGGTATTGGGCGCGGTGCTCGAATCACGGAAGGATTCGATCTCCGGAGGGGTCATCGACTCGTTGCCGTAACAAAAAGGGCATGTCCCCCCGCGGAAAACATTGCGTTCATGCTTGAATTCTTCGGGAGCGCGGGAATGGTCCGCATCGACGATAACCCACCTGCCGCCGATAGGGTCTCTTCTTAATTCCGACATTATACCTGGACCTCCCTTAAAAATTTAGCCCCGTCTTCCGGAGGCAGCGGGCAGATATAAAAACCCGTGCCCCATTCAAAGCCGGCTACCCTTGTAAGCCTCGGCATGATCTCGATATGCCAGTGATAGTCGCTGTCGATGCTTTTCCAATATCCGACCTTAGACCTTCTGAAGGGCGCGGTATGCAAAACATAGTTGTAGGGAGGGTCGTTAAGGCCTTTCTTGAGCTTCAACAGCACTTTCTGCATGATGCGGGCAAGCTCTCCCCGCGCGTTCATGTCAAGAGCGGTAAAGTCGCAGGAATGTTTCTTGGGCAGGATCCAGACCTCAAAAGGGAACCGCGCGGCAAACGGCGCAATGGCTATAAAACCGTCGATATCCAGGATAAGCCTTTCGGGAGAAGCAAGCTCCTGGCGGATCACGTCGCAAAACACGCAACGCTCATGATACTCGTAATATTTGCGTGCACCGATCAATTCTTCTTTGACGCGCTTGGGATTAACGGGGGTAGCGATGATCTGCGAACGGGAATGCCTGGTTGACCCTCCGCCTGCGCTCCAGCCGTAATTCTTGAATACCAGGACATATTTAAAACGGGAGTCTTTTTCCAGGTCGTTTATCCGGTCTATATAGCAGGATATGATCTTGGTGATCTGCTCCGGCGGGAGGTCTGCCATGTTGGCTATATGCCTGGGCGTTTCAATGACTACCTCATGGGCGCCTACGCCGTTCATGATGTCATAAAGCCCCCTGCCCCGGCGGTCAAGGTCGCCTTCAATACGCAGAAAAGGCACGATGCTGGGCACGACCCTTAAGTCCCAGCCCGGGGTATTGGCGTCGGTATGGCGGTTCCTTACGGAATATATCTCGGGAGAGGTCTTCGACTCGCTTCCTTCGCAGAAAGGACAGGGCTTTTCCGGAGGGGAATCTTGGAGTTGGCTTAAGAATTGGTCTGGGCGCCTGGCGCGTTCGGTCGCGATAATGACCCACCGGCCAAGCACCGGGTCTTTTCTCAGTTCGGGCATAGACGAATGAAGCCCCGCGGGCTAAACCCCGCGGCTTCCTCCTAAAGCAGAAATGCGCAATTCCATTCATCCCTCGAGCTAAAGCCGGGAGATTTCTGCGCAGGAGTGAAGCTCCTAGGGCCAAAGCCCGCGGCTTCCTCCTGAGCAGAAACTGCACAATTGCATTCATCCCTCGTGCTAAAGCACGGTGATTTCTGCGAAGGATTAAGACGGTTTAACGGATAAACAGCTTTTAATTCTAACACAGGGCTTCCAAAAAGCAACTATTTATTTGAAAATTTCTCCCCGGGGCGTATCTTGTGCCCGGCGATAAACTCCTGGGCCGTCATCCTGCGCTTACCCTCAAGCTGCAGCTCCCCGACCGACAATAAGGAGGAGGCGCACGATACGATTATCCCGTCTTTCTGCGCCCGCACCACCTCTCCCGGCTCATAACAAAGCTGTTCCCGGCCGCAAGGCTGCAGGGGTTTGGCTTGGTAGATCTTCAGGAGCTTGCCCCGGTAATGACTGAAGGCTCCGGGCCAGCTCAGGCACCCGCGAATCAGGTTATGCACCTCTAAGGCAGGCCTTTTCCAATCGATCAAGCCGTCCTCCTTCTTCAAGCGGGGCGCAAACGTTACCCCTGCCTCATCCTGGGGAGTAAGCGTAAAATCATTTGCGGTTATCTTTCCCAGCGCCTCCCCTAACAATGACGCTCCCTCCCGGGAGAGTTTTTCCGTCAAGGTGACGGCATCGTCGCCGAGCTCTACCAGTATCTTTCTCTGTAGTATGACCGCTCCGGCATCCATCCTGCCGCTCATGCGC
>JAQTNB010000178.1 GCA_028714055.1 Candidatus Omnitrophota bacterium | reverse complement strand
GACCAACGTCCGCACGACCCTCTATGTCATCGGGACCGTTGCCGGGCCGCACCCCTATCCCGGCATGGTGCGCGATTTTCAGTCGGTCATCGGCCGTGAGGCAAGGGCCCAAATCCTCAGGCAGGAAGGCAGGCTTCCGGATTTCCTGGTCGCCTGCGTCGGAGGGGGCAGCAATGCCATGGGGCTTTTCTATCCGTTTGTAAACGACAAAAAAGTGCGGTTTATCGGCGTTGAAGCGGCAGGCCTGGGGATTGATTCCGGGAAACATTCGGCAAGCCTGGTTGCCGGCAGGCCCGGGGTATTGCACGGGTCAAAATCAGCGCTTTTGCAGGACCGTTTCGGCCAGGTCAAAATAGCCCACTCGATTGCCGCAGGGCTCGATTATCCCGGCGTAGGGCCGGAGCACGCTTTTTTCAAAGTCACCGGAAGGGCGCGCTACGTTGCCGTCAGCGATAAGCAGGCGCTTGAGGGTTTCCGGCTGCTTTCCGAGACGGAAGGCATTATCCCCGCGCTTGAACCCGCGCATGCCATCGCATACCTGCGCACGCTTTCCCGCTCCGTTAAAAAGGATTCCGTGGTCATTGTCTGCCTTTCGGGCAGGGGGGATAAAGACATGTATACCGTTGCCGGGAGGCTTAAATTATGAGCAGGCTTACATCGGCATTTCGCAACCTGAAGAAGAAAAAGGCCAAGGCCTTTATCGCTTTTATCACCGCAGGCTTTCCCAGCCTTGCGGCTACGGCTAAGCTTATCCCTGAGTTGGAAAAGGCAGGGGCGGATATCATAGAATTAGGCGTCCCTTTTTCCGACCCTATGGCTGACGGCCCGATCATCCAGTATGCTTCCCAGGAAGCGCTTAAAAAAGGCGTGACCCTGGATAAGATATTAAGTCTGGTAAAGAAGGCGCGCATGCATACGGATATCCCCATCTGCCTTATGACGTATTACAATCCGGTTCTAAGTTTCGGAGAAGAAAGGTTCGTCAAGAAGGCGGTTAGCGCCGGGGTGGACGGGCTTATCCTGCCGGACCTTCCTCCCGAAGAAGGCGCTTTGTTGCGTAAGGCAGCCGATACCCACGGGCTGGATATCATCAGTTTTATCGCTCCGACCACTCCGCCTGAGCGCCTGCGTTTTATCGCGCGGGCCGCGCGCGGGTTCATTTATTATCTTTCTCTCACCGGGGTCACCGGGCCGCGGCAGGGGATTGCCGGAGACCTGGCGTCCAACGTGCGGCGCATCAAAAAGGTAACGCATAAGCCGGTTTGCGTGGGTTTCGGGGTATCCAGCCGCGCCCAGGTAGCCGGGATCCAGAAGTCATCCGACGGAGTGATCGTCGGCAGCGCCATCGTAAGAAAGATCAGGGAATACAAGGATGACCCTTTGCTGGCAGCCAAAGTCGCTCAGTTTGTCCGGTCCCTCAAAGGAAGGAGTGCTTAGTGTATAAAAGGGCAGAGCTTCATAACGGCACGCGGATAATCATCAATCCCATGCGATCCATGGAATCGGTTGCTTTAGGTATCTGGATCAATACCGGGGGGAGGTTTGAATCCGAGCGCCTGAAGGGCATCAGCCATTACCTGGAGCATCTGCTTTTCAAGGGGAGCGCTAAATATTCCTGCCGCAGTATCAAAGAATCCATTGAAGGAGTGGGGGGAGCGCTCAATGCCTTTACCTCCGAGGAGATGACCTGCTATTTTGTGAAGATACCGGCAGACCGCGCTGCCTTAGCGCTGGATGTGCTCTCCGACATGGTTATGTGCCCGCTCTTAAGGCAGGATGATATCGACAAAGAACGCACGGTTATCCTCGAAGAGATCAAGATGTATAAAGATCTTCCCCAGAGCCATGTCCATGAGCTGCTTGACGGCCTGCTTTGGCCGGGGCATCCTTTAGGCCTGAGTATCGCCGGATCGGAAGAATCCGTGAAGCGCCTCAACAGGCCTGAGCTGCTCGGGTATTGCAGGGAGCGTTATACCGCCGCCAACATCGTGGTTAGCGCCTGCGGAAAATTTTCTCCCCGGAGCTTCGTTCAGCAGGTCTCGCGCAGGTTCTCAGGCCTGCCGCGCGGCAGCGCCAATACCGCGGAGCCTGTCAGGGAGAAACAAGCTAAAGCCCAGTTGAGCCTTTTTCATAAAGAAACCGAACAGACCCATCTGGCATTGGGGTTCCACGGGATCAGGCGGGACCATCCCTTAAAACACGCGGCAGGTATCCTGCATATCGTGCTGGGGGCGAATATGTCCAGCCGCCTTTTTAACGAAGTAAGGGAAAAACGCGGCCTGGCCTATGAGATCGGCACGCAATTGAAGCGCTACCAGGACACGGGCGCTTTTGTGGTGCATGCCGGGGTAGATAACCGCAAAGTGGAAAAGGCGCTGCACTTGATCCTGCGGGAGCTGGAGAAGACCACGCGCCAGATGATCACGCAGGATGAGTTCAGGAGGGCGCGGGATTTCTATCTCGGCCAGCTTAAGCTTGCCCTTGAGGATACCCTGGACCATATGTTCTGGATCGGTGAATCGACCGCGGCTTTGGGCAGGACGCATACGCTTGCCCAGGTCATTTCCCAGGTATCGCGCCTCAAGCGCCAGGACGTCATGGAGGTCGCCCGTTATTTGTTCAGGGAGGATAAGATCAACCTTGCACTGATCGGCCCTCTGGCCGCAAGAAAAGGCTCCATAGAGAAAGAATTGAGGTTCCCGCGATGAATGCCCCGGTCAGCCTGACGCTTTCGGTGCCGCTGATATTGCTTATCCTGGCGGTGCTGGCGTTTTTGTCGGCATTCTTCAGTATCTCGGAGACTTCGATAATCGGCCTCAGCAGGATCCGCCTGCGCCATATGGTCAGTAAGGGCATAAAACACGCCAAGATCATACAAGGGCTTATCACCAGGATCGACAGGTTTATCAGCGCCATCCTTATCGGCAATAACTTCGTCAATATCGCCATCTCCGCCCTTGTTACGGCGCTCTGCGTCCACCTTTTCGGTTATAAGTGGGGGATAATCGTCGCCACCTTCGGCGCTACCATGTTTATTTTGCTGGTATGCGAGATAACGCCGAAGATCATCGCCACCAAGCATGCCGAGCGCATCGCCTTATTTGTCGCCCCGTCCATGGAGCTGCTCATCAAGGTCCTCAACCCCGTGGTGAACGTGTTTACCGCCCTGAATAACCTGATCCTGCGGATCTTGCGCATCGGGCCTACCAGGCGTTCGCCGATCGTGACGGAAGAAGAGATCCGCATGATGATAGAAATAGGCAAAGAGGAAGGGGTCTTAAGCGACGAAGAGCGTAAGATGCTCCATCGTATCTTTGAGTTCGGCGATACCAGGGTGAAGGACGTGATGGTCCCTCGGCAGGAGATGATAGCGGTTGAGCGCAGCGCTACCGCCGATAAACTGCTTACCATCTTCGTGGAGGAAGGGCATGCCCGGCTTCCGGTCTACGATCATTCCCCGGAGAACATCATCGGCATAGTCTATGCGC
>JAQTNB010000177.1 GCA_028714055.1 Candidatus Omnitrophota bacterium | reverse complement strand
CATGACACCGGTGGTCCCGGTGACGTTTTTTATCATCCTCTGCATGGCGCTCTGGGCAGCCGGCTGGAAGCTTACGCACGCGCGGAGTTTCCGCATTACGCAGATCGTTTCGCGGGACGCGGACACCGCCGACCTTTCTCATTTAAAGGGGCGTAATATCTTTACCGTTAACCTCAAGGAAGAGGCGCGCAGGCTTTCCCAGGAATACCCGGCGTACCGCAAGGTGCGCCTGATACGCATCTTTCCCGACAGGCTATACATAGACCTGATAAAGCGCAGGCCCGTCGCCTATGTGAAGCTTTACCGCTATTTTTGCGTGGATGACGAGCGGGTGTTGTTTGGCGTGCCGCAGGAGATGGAAGAGCCGGACCTGCCGGTCATAACGGGCCTTGAGAAAAGTATCCCGGTCGCGCACCCGGGCGCCCGGCACAATGTGCGGGAGCTTGCGTTTGCCCTCGGGATCCTGAGGTCTGCGCGGCAGCACCAGTTTTTCAGGGACTACGGGATAAAAAGGGTGGACGTCTCCGGAGGGGTCAATGCCTCGCTGTTCCTTGCCGGCGGCGTGGAAGCAAAGATCGGCCCCGATAACCTCAGGGAAAAGATGGCGGTGCTGGCAGGTATTCTGCAGGGGTCAGGCAGCGAATTGGAAAAGATAAAATACGTGGACCTGCGTTTCAAGGAGCCCGTTTTAAAACTGAAAGATGCTAAATAGATACGTCTGTGGAGTAGATATCAGCTCAAGTAAAATAGCGGCGGCAGTCGCGCCGCTCAAAAACGGCCGCATCGCCGATATCTTTTTTGAAGAAGCGCCCTCCAAGGGGATCAAAAAAGGCGTTATCGTGGACGCGATAGACCTGGTCGGCGAGCTGGGAGGCGTGCTTAAGAAACTGAAGGAAAAATCGCAGATCCGTATCAAGAGTGTCCAGGTAAATATTTCCGCCAGGGACCTGGTCGCCAGGCACAGCCGCGCGGTCATACCGCTGGCTGAAAAGGGCAATAAAGTGATCACCCTATCCGATGTGCTCAAGGTGAACGAGCAGGCGCGGATACTGGGCTCAAGCCTCGAGGAAGAGATAGTCCACGCCATACCTTTCGGCTACACCATCGATTCCAGGGAAAGCGTTATGAACCCCCTGGGGCTCTACAGCCATCGCCTTGAGGTTGACCTCTACCTTATGTGCGCCAGGCTTTCGGCGGTGCAGAATATCAGCCGCGCGGTCAATCAGGCGGGTTATGCCGTCGGAGACATGGCGTTTTCCGGCATCGCCTCCGCCGGGCTTATCTTTGGAGAGGGCCTCAAGGAAGGCGTGTGCGTCCTCTGCGATATCGGCAGCGATATCACCGAGATCGTGGTTTTCCAGGACGGGATGCTCAAGGATGTCGCCGTGGTGTATACGGGAGGGGACGATCTGACCTTAGAGCTTCAGGAGACACTCGGCATCCCTTTTGAGCTTGCCGAAGAGGTGAAGCGTTCGTATGCGTCTATCGGCGCATTTGACCATATCAGCGAAGATAAAGAGATACTGATCAAGAAAGAAAGCGCCTATCGGCCGATCAAACAGAAAGCCGTATGCCAGGCCTTGACGCAGAAGACCGGAGAGTTGTGCGCGGGGATCAAGGAGGCGCTGCAGCGCATTGTCCCTCTTGAGGGAGTGAATAATTTCAGGGCATGCGGCCGCTCTGTCCTGCTGGAAGGGTTCCTTGAATCGCTGGAGAGTACCCTCGGGATACCGGTAAAGCTTGCCAAGATCTCCCATCCTCAGGTCGCCTCTTTTGCCAATAAAGATGCGAATCTGACGGGGCAGAAATACCTTTCCTTTATTACGACCCTGGGCCTGATCACCCGTTCTTTTGAAACAGAGGCCTTTGTTTTAGGCGCCCGCACCCAGAGCAGCCCTTTACGCAACCCCTTCCAGAAGACCGTCAATAAGCTCAAGGAAATTTACCAGGAATACTTTTAATTGACCCTCCTGCTTTCTGCGGTATAATACCAGGCGGTATGTTTATTGAAAATTACCGTGAAGTCAGCCAGCGCATCGCAGCGGCTGCCCGTCGGGCAGGCTCTTCGCCCGAAAAGGTCACGCTCGTTGCGGTCAGCAAAGGGCGTTCTGTCGCAGAGGTCAAAGGGGCGATCGACGCGGGCATTGCCGACCTTGGAGAAAACCGCCTCCAGGAAGCCCAGCTTAAATATAACGCAATACTCAGTACTCAATACTCAATACGCCCCAAGTGGCACCTGGTGGGCCACCTGCAGACCAATAAGGCAAAGGACGCGGTGAGGATCTTTGACCTGATCCATTCCGTTGACAGCCTGCGCCTGGCAGAAGAGATCGATAAACAGGCGGCCAGGATCGGGAAGGTCCAGGATATCCTGATAGAAGTAAAGACTTCACCCGAAGAGAGCAAATACGGCATAGCTCCGCAGGAACTGCCGAAACTCCTTCCCGGGGTGTGCGCATTGCAGCACCTGCGGGTAAAAGGCCTGATGACCATCGCGCCCTTAGTTGACGATCCCGAAAAGGCCCGGCCGTATTTTAAAATGCTCAAAGGCTTGTTTGATACTGCCAATACGCAATTGACTATCGACCAACGGCTATCGACCCTTTCCATGGGCATGACCGATGATTTTGAGGCGGCAATCGAAGAAGGGGCGACCATGGTCAGGCTCGGCAGGGCGTTGTTTGAAGGATAGCTGAAAGCCATGAAGAAAAAGATCGGGATCATCGGTTACGGGAACATGGGCTCGGCCATTGCCGGGCGCATCAGGGATGACTATGCGGTGGCCGTATTCGATGCGGATGCCGCTAAAACAAGCGGGCTTGCGGCTGACAGCGTTGCCGGGAATATGGCAGAGCTTGCGGCCGCAGTCGATGTGCTGATCCTTGCGGTTAAGCCTCAGGATTTTGATCCGGTTCTGGCAGAGCTCAAAACGTCCGTGAGCGGCAAGCTCGTCATATCGATCGCCGCCGGCATTACGACGGGATATATTGAGAAACAACTGAACGAAGCGCGCGTGGTGCGCGTGATGCCGAATATCGGGGCCAAGATCGGCGAAGCGGAAACAAGCGTGTGCAAAGGCAAGAGCGCCGGAAGAGAGGATTTTGATTTTACCATGGCCCTCTTTGCGCATATAGGCAAAACCTGGGGGATGGATGAAACAATGATCGATGCCGCAACCGCGATTTCAGGCAGCGGCCCGGCGTATATCTTTTATGATATGGAACGCAAAGGGTTTGACCCGAGTAACATCCCCGAAGAAGCGCGGCAGAGCAGCATCAAGCGTCTGGCGAAAGCAGCAGAGATGGTCGGGTTTGATCCCCAGACCGCCATGGACCTGGCGGTCAATACCTCCGCGACTTCGATCCATCTTGTGCAGCAAAGCGGGTTGTCCCCGACTGAATTACGCAGGCAGGTTACTTCTAAGGGAGGAACGACCGAAGCTGCGCTGAAGATCTTGG
This sequence comes from Candidatus Omnitrophota bacterium, assembly GCA_028714055.1. Classification (GTDB taxonomy): domain Bacteria; phylum Omnitrophota; class Gorgyraeia; order Gygaellales; family Profunditerraquicolaceae; genus JAQTNB01. The sequence goes on along the minus strand of JAQTNB010000177.1, from coordinate 46 downwards.
AAGCGGGCGGTTCGTGGGAGGAGGCGGCAGAGGCCGCCATGAAGCG
>JAQTNB010000176.1 GCA_028714055.1 Candidatus Omnitrophota bacterium | reverse complement strand
CCCGGCTGCGCGAGTATGCGTTCTGCCAGTTCTTTCTGCACGGTCAGATATACCCGCCTGATAAGCCGGGCATACGAGAAAACGTGCTGAATGATCGGCGTGGTGACGTAATAGGGTATATTGCCGATGACCGTCGCGGGGCCGGATGAACCTTCCAGAAGCCTGGCAATATCAAGCGTAAGGAAATCCTGCCGGATAATATGGACGTTCGGATGGCCTTTGAGGTTCTCGGCAAGCTGCCGGCAAAGCTGCGCATCTATTTCTACCGCGTACACCGACGCGCAAAGCATGCTTAAAAATCCGGTGATCTCTCCCGTCCCGGCGCCGATCTCGATAACGGTATCCTGGGGAGAGACCTGGCAGGCGCAGGCGATCTTTTTCTGGATATTTTTGTCAATGAGGAAATTCTGGCCGAGCGATTTCTTAGGAGCGGCGCGCATGGGAAGAACGGTAACGGGCATACCGCAGCGAACAGGCGGCAGCGGTTTTTATCGCCGCGGTAAAAGACGCCGGAGAGACTTTTTGTGTCCCGGCGATATCAAAAGCGGTCCCGTGCAGCGGAGAAGTCCTGACAAACGGCAGCCCGAGCGTCAGGTTAACGCCGGAAGAGGCATCCGAAAGTTTCAGGGCGACCATCGCCTGATCATGGTACATGGCGATCGCGGCGTCATACGCGCCTTCCGCGGTCTTCAGCAGCGCGGCTTCCGCCGAGATCGGGCCTTCGATACGCACTCCCCTGGCGCGCAGAGAACGTATCAGGGGCTTTATCAAAATGTTTTCATTGTTCCCGATCAGGCCGTTATCGGATGCGTGAGGGTTAAGCCCGCAGACGACTATCCGGGGCGACCGAAGGGCAAACAAGACCTTCAGCCATTTATGCGTAAGCGCCGCCGCGGAACGAAAGGCTTTGGCATTGAGCGCCCGGCTTACTTTTTCCAGCGCGATATGCCGCGTGGCAAGGGTCACCTTAAGCTTATTATTGAGTAGCATCATCGCGTAATCTGCCGTTTTAAAGGCTGCGGCGATGTACTCGGTATGGCCCGTGAAATGTACGCCTGCGGCATTGACGTGTTCTTTTGAGACGGGCCCTGTTACCAGGCAGTCTATCCGCCTCTCCCGTAAAAGGCCCAGTGCAGCGTCGATATATTCAAGCGATGCCCTGCCGTATGCGGCTTTCGGCCTGCCGAACGAGAACTTTGAGAGCGGGACATTTTTCAAATCGAGGAAATCACAGCCGGCGCCGCAGGTGGATGCCTTTGCGATCCTTGCGGCTTTACGGTATACCCCGGCGTCGCCGATGACGACAAAGCGGGCGAGGCCCGCAAGCCTTGAAAGCGATGCCGCAAGCGCCTGCGGCGAGGCGCTTGCCGGGTCTCCCATGGTGATCCCAACGGTTACGGGGTATCGGAATCTCGGCATATTTTATGGGCTGATCTTGATATAGGAGCGGCTGCGCATCTCCTGGATCCAGGAATCCATTATCTGTTTGAGTTTTTCTTCATACAGCGCCCCCCGGATATGCTCCTGGGCTTGCGCGAGGCTCAGTACCTCGGCAGGGATGAGCTCTTCAAGGCGGAAAATGTAATACGAATCCCCGATAGCCACGGGGGAAGAGACCTCTTTGAGTTTTAACCTGAACACGACCTCTTCGATCTCTTTCTTCAGGCTTTGGTCTTTGGCCGCGGAAAGCGTGCCGGGGGTAAGGTTGAAGCTGGCAGCGACAGCCGCGAAATCATCGCTGCTATTAAGAGCGGATTGGACCTCTTCGGCGACCCTTTTGCTGTCGCATAGCACATACGAAACGCGGCGTTTCAGCGGAGAGCGAAAATCCTGGGCATGTTCCTGGTAATAGGCGGTGATCTCGGCGGGGGTCACGATGACCTTGCTGCGCACCTTTGCGTCCACGACCGTAAACATCAGCAGCTGGTCCCTGATCCTTTTTTCAAGGTCGGCCTGGACCAGTCCCTGCCGTGAGAGGGCCTGGTGGAATTCGGCATCGGTCTCGTATTGTTTCTTCAGGTCATTGATGCGGGCCTTGACTTTCGCCTCATCCGGCTGGATCTTAATGCGCATGGCCTCCTGGAGGATAAGGCGGTCTTCGATAAGCCGGTCCAGCAGGTCAGTCTTCATGGAGGCGATCTTTTCTTCAAGCTCTTCCTCATCGTATTCCTGGGAGAGCTGCACGCGCATGAAATTCAGGAAATCGTCGTAGTCCTTTTGCGTAATGATATCGTTATTGACGACGGCGATGATCTTATCCTGTGCCCCGAAGGAAGGGGTGTTCGTAAGGCTTAAGGCTAAAGCGATGCATGATGCGATAAGCAGTGCGCGCATTTAATTTTCTTTCTCGTTTGGCGGCAGGGATGCCACTTGTTTAAAGTTGCCGATCGCTTCCCTGAGCAACCTGCAATACAGGTCAAAACCCACTGCCGCGATATACCCGTGTTGCTGCACGCCCAGAAGGTTGCCTGCTCCCCGGATCTCCAGGTCCTCCATGGCGATTGTAAACCCCGAACCCAGGTAGGCGTGCTCCTGGATAGCCTTAAGCCTTTTTTGGGCATCGCTGTCCAGCAGCTCGCCTCGCGGGACCATAAAGTACGCGTAGGCGCTGCGGGTGAACCTGCCGACCCTGCCTCTCAGTTGATGGAGGTCCGAGAGGCCGAAACGGTGCGCGTCATTGACGATGATGGTGTTGACGTTGGGGATATCGATCCCGGATTCGATGATCATGGTGCAGACAAGGAGATCGATCTTCTTGTCCAGGAAATCGGACATGATCTTTTCCAGGAGCCGGCCGGGCATTTGCCCGTGCGCGATGGCGATACGCGCCTGCGCGGGCACCAGGCGCGCCAGGTCATCCCGGATGCGCTCGATGTCGTGGACGCGGTTATGCACAAAATAAACCTGGCCTTTTCTTTGCAGCTCCCGGTGTACCGCCTGCCTCACCAGGTCTTCGTCATATTGTACCACAAACGTCTTGACCGGCAACCGATTTTGCGGAGGGGTGTTTATAGCTGAAAATTCTTTTGCCCCCATCAGGCTCATATATAGCGTCCGGGGGATGGGTGTTGCGGTAAGCGTCAGCACATCGCATGTCGCCTTAAGGGCCTTGAGCCTTTCTTTTGCCCTCACCCCGAAGCGCTGCTCTTCATCGATGATAACCAGCCCCAGGTCTTTAAAGGCGAGGTCTTCTGAAAGGAGCCGGTGGGTCCCGATCACCATATCAACGCTCCCCCTTGCCAGCCCTTCGAGCACTCCCTTTTGCTCCGCCCCGGTCTTGAACCTGCATAAAAGCTCTACGTTCAGGGGGAATTTTGACAGGCGTTGCATGAAATTATGGTAGTGTTGTTCCGCCAGGATCGTGGTCGGCACCAGATACGCTATCTGCTTATTATCCATCGCGGCCTTAAATGCCGCGCGCATGGCGACCTCGGTCTTTCCGTAACCGACGTCCCCGCATAGGAGCCTGTCCATCGGCCGGGGCTTTTCCATGTCTGCCTTGACTTCCTGCCAGGCCTTGAGCTGATCGGGAGG
>JAQTNB010000175.1 GCA_028714055.1 Candidatus Omnitrophota bacterium | reverse complement strand
TGAAGATGAATCCGGCCGCAATGTCGCCTGGGAAGACGTTTTGAAGTGGACCGCCGAAAACTCAAAACTCCCGGATTTCAGTTTTTGGAAAGATCGCATCCCTTACGGGACATTATGCGTGGTGTATGTCTCCGGTTATGAGCAGGGTTTATCGGCAGGCAGGATCGCGCGGGGGATACTTGCCGACGGCAGGTCTCCCGCAAGTTACGCTATGGAGCCAACCGTGAAAGGTAAGCCCATCATCAGCTTCGCGAGGGCAAAAAAATTAGGCCTGAAGATCAGGAGCACTACGTTATTGTCTTCGGAAGTGGCCGATAAATTCGCCTGGGACCCGCAATGAGATTCCGTTCGACGCTCAACATAAAGATCGTCATCATCGTCATCGTCATACTTTCCGTCATTACCGTTCTGAACGGGCTGATCGGCAGCCGCGTTTTTACCCGGGAATATACCGATGCCCTGACATCGAAGTTCCTGATCGTCGGACAGGCGTTACGGCTGCAGCTTGATAAGCTCATGGGCCTGGGGATACCGCTGGAAGAGTTGGTGGGTTTCGAGGACCAGTGCAAAGAGCTGGTGAAAAAATACGGCGTTTCCTACGCGATGATAACGGATAGCGGGGGAAAGGTGCTTTTCCATAACAATCCGGAAAAACACGGCAGCATTATCGCTGACGCCGGATTGCTCAGGTCCATCAGGAGCGGCAAGGAATCGATCCAGGTCATGACGGAAGGAGGCGATAAGGTATACGACATCGTTATCCCGATTTTTAACGACAATAATGTCCTGATCGGCGCCGAACGCATCGGGTTTCCCTATGATCTGGTCGCGCAAAAAACCCGCCGTCTGCTTTGGCATTCGGCAGGGGTGGCGTTTTTCGTTTTCATCCTGGCGGCAGCGTTGCTGTTTTTTGCGCTCTCCCACTGGGTCACCGGCCCTTTATTGAGGCTATCCCGCGCCATCGCCGGGGTCAGCAAGAAAGGGGCGGATGACGCGGCCTTTATGCAGGTCACTTCAGCCGACGAGATCGGGCGCCTGGCGCAGGATTTCAATACGATGTTGGAGGACCTGAAAAAATCACACGCCGATGTCAAGCTCTACACGCAGAAACTGGAGCTGCTGGTCGATGAGCGCACCAAGGAGCTGAAAGAAAGCGAAAGCCGTTTCAGCCAGGTTGCCGAGAACGCGGAAGAATGGTTCTGGGAAGTCGATGGCAAAGGTTTTTACACCTATTCAAGCCCCGTGGTTGAAAAGATCCTCGGCTATAAGCCTGAGGAGATCGTGGGCAGAAAATATTTCTATGACTTTTTTCCTCCGGAGAGCAGGGAGGGGCTCAAGCGTGCGGCAATGGAGGCCTTTGCCAGGAAAGAGCCTTTCCGGGGGTTCGTCAATACTAACGTGCATAAGGACGGGAGGCTCGTAGTCCTGGAGACCAGCGGAGCGCCTCTCTTGGACAATCAGGGCGTCCTGTTGGGCTACAGGGGCGTTGATGCCGACATTACCGAGCGTAGACAGCACGAAGAGAGGCTTGCTTTGGTCAACGAGTGCCTTTTAAACTTCGGGACCGACGCCGCCAAGAACATCCAGAACCTTACGGTGATCTGCGGAGAGCTACTGGGAGCCACCTGCGCGCTTTACAACCGCCTGGAAGGAGGGATGCTCTGTTCTCAGGGCACCTGGAATGCCCCTGCCGATTATGTTGCGGCAGATAAACCGGAAGGGCATATCTGTTATGACGTGATCAAGCTGGGAGGGGACCGGCCTTTCCTCGTGCGTAACCTGCCGCAGACCCCGTATTCACAACTCGACCCCAATGTCGCCAAATATAATCTTCAGACGTATCTGGGAATGGCGGTCAAGTCGGGGGGAGTCTTTATCGGTTCGGTATGCGTGGTTTACCAGCGTGATTTTATTCCCAGCGAAGACGATCAGAAGTTCTTAGGTATCATTGCCGCGGCCATCGGTGTGGAGGAAGGACGCAAGCGCGCGGAAGATAAGCTTAAGGAAGCGCAATATCAGCTTATCCAGACTTCGAAGATGTCGGCCATCGGCCAGCTCGCCAGCGGCGTGGCCCATGAGATCAACAACCCCTTGACGGGCGTGTTGAATAACGTGCAACTGATCAAGATGGAGGCGGATGTCAAGAAGGATTCCAATGTAACGGATTTCAGGCAATTACTGGACGCGATCGAAGAATCGGCAATGCGCTGCAAAAAGATCACCCAATCCCTCCTTGATTTTTCCCACGCCTCCAGGGGTTTATTAAAGCCTCTTTCGTTCAACAGGGTGATCGAGATGGTGGAAACCCTGATCTCCCACGAACTGGAACTGCAGAATATCCTCATCAAGAAGGAGCTTCAGCCGGACCTGCCGCTGGTGTCCGGCGAACCGCAGCTTCTTCAGCAGGTCATCTTTGATATCATCTCCAATGCCCGCTGGGCTATCCGGAAGAAAGGGGCCTCTGAAAAGGGGGTCATCACGCTGAAGACCGGCTATGACAGTGAAAAAAACCAGGTCATTGTTTCGATCGCCGATACCGGCATCGGCATATCCAGGGAAGACTCTTATAAGATCTTCGAGCCCTTCTTTACTACCAAGAACGTGGGGGAAGGCACGGGACTGGGGTTGTCCATTGTCTATAATATCATCTCCGCGCATAAAGGCATGATCAGCGTAGAAAGCGAGCCTGGCAGGGGTGCCGTCTTTACCATCGCGCTCCCGGCCATCAAATAGAAGGAATGGTTTTTCTGGTTTCCTTTATCGGTAATCTGTGGTAAAATTGTGTTTATTCCGTTCATTATAACCAGCCGGTAGTCTTACAAGGAGGAGCTATGGCAGCATATGCGGGACCGGAAAGGCGAAAAAATCCCCGGATCAATGCTCGGTTCATCGTTTCGTACCGCATCATCGAGGAACAGGATAACATTGACATCACGCAGACAAAAAACCTCGGCCGCGGGGGGATGCTCCTGACCACAAACCGGGCGTTTAACCCGGGAACGCGCCTGGCCCTTGAGATACGGCTTCCGTTCGACCCTAACCCGATAACCTTGACCGGCAGGGTGGTTACCTCTCAGGAAGTGACCAGGGGTCTGATCTACGATACCCGGCTTGAGTTCCTCTCGGTCGATTCAAGGCATGAGAAGATCATATCCGACACCGTGAACTGCTACCTGAGAAAGGACTGCAAATAGACATGAAAAAGATCAATATCGGATTGATCGGTTTCGGGACCGTCGGTTCCGGGGTCGTAAAGATCCTGAAGGATAAAAAGAGCCTGTTGACCGAGAAGCTGGGTGTTGAGCTTGTGGTCAAGAAGGTATGCGATAAGGACCTTGCCGCCAAGCGCAATGTTTCGCTTGACCCTTCCGTGCTTACCAGGGACCCTAAGGCGGTGATCAATGATCCCCAGATCGACATACTGGTGGATCTTATCGGAGGGGAGCATCCGGCGAAAGAGTTCATAACCGAAGCCCTGTCAAAAGGAAAAAATATCGTTACCGCCAACAAGGCGCTCCTGGCGCGGGAAGGAAGAGAGCTTTTTGCCCTTGCGAAA
>JAQTNB010000174.1 GCA_028714055.1 Candidatus Omnitrophota bacterium | reverse complement strand
GCGAGAAAGAGATCCGCGCGTTTATCGAGAAGGTGGCCAAGGAATCGGCGGTTGTGCGCAGCTCTTCGGATGTCAAAAAAGAAGGGATGTTCACCGGCGCCTATGCGGTCAATCCGGTCAATAACGAAGAGGTCCCGGTGTGGGTGGCGGATTACGTGCTGATGGAATACGGCACAGGCGCGATCATGGCCGTGCCGACGCACGACCAACGGGATTTCCTGTTTGCAAAAGAGCACAAACTGCCGATGAGGATCGTCATAAACCCTCCGCAGGGCGGCGTGTCCTTAGAGGAGATGACCGAGGCATACGAAGGAGACGGTATCCAGGTCAATTCCGCCCAGTTTGACGGCCTGCCGAATCTGGAAGCCAAACAAAGAATCGCGCAGTGGATGGAGAAAGAAGGCATCGGTAAGGTCAGGACGCACTGGAGGCTGCGCGACTGGCTTATTTCGCGGCAGCGTTACTGGGGCACTCCCATACCGGTCATCTATTGCGCTTCCTGCGGAATGGTCCCGGTGCCGTATGAGGACCTGCCGGTCGAACTGCCCAAGGATGCGCCGTTTACCGGCGAGGGAGGCAGCCCCCTGGGCAAAGTGAAGGATTTCGTGGATGTGCCCTGCCCCCGGTGCAAGGGGCCTGCCAGGCGCGAGACCGATACCATGGCGACTTTTTTCGATTCCTCCTGGTATTTCCTGAGGTTTTGCTCGCCGGATTTTAAGGAAGCCCCTTTTGCCAGGGAAGCGGCTGCCGACTGGATGCCGGTGGACCAGTATATCGGCGGCATTGAACATGCGATCCTGCATCTGCTTTATTCGCGTTTTTTCACCAAGTTCTTCAAAGACCTCGGGATGCTTAAGTTTGAGGAGCCTTTTGAACGCCTGCTGACCCAGGGGATGGTGCTTAAGGACGGGGAGGTCATGTCGAAATCCAAAGGCAACATCGTCGACCCCGATTCGATCATCGCCGATTACGGCGCCGATACCCTGCGGCTCTTCATTCTCTTTGCCGCCCCTCCGGAAACCGAGCTGGAGTGGGATGACCGCGGCATTGAGGGCGCGTTTAAATTCTTAAACCGCGTCTGGAGGATACAGGATAACCTTCTGGAGAAAGCAGACCCCCGGCTGGTTAGGGCCATGCACAGGACGATCAAGAAAGTCACCGGGGACCTGGAGGATTTTAAGTTCAATACCGCCATTGCAAGCCTGATGGAGCTTACCAACGCCGTCTATCAGCAGGGTGCAGACCGCGCGGTCTTTGAAAGCCTGCTTTTGATGCTTGCCCCGATCGCCCCGCATTTTTGCGAAGAGCTTTGGGAGAAGCTGGGGCATGCCGGAAGCATCTTTGAGGCGCCGTGGCCGTCCTGGGATGAAGCGAGCCTCGTAGAAGAAAAGCTCATTATTGTCGTTCAGGTCAACGGAAAGGTGCGTTCGCGCCTTGAAGTGCTAAACGGCATCTCCGACGATGACCTTAAATCCCTGGCGCTTTCCGACGAAAAGGTGCGTTCCTGGATGCAAGGTAAGCCCCCCAGTCAGTGCATCGTCATCCCCGGAAAGCTCGTCAATATAGTCGTATAACCTTCCTTCTTGAGCGGGAAATCCGTTAGATTCCCGCTTTCCGCACGTCAATTATCCCAGCCCCGATCATAAAAAAAGAAAAAAAGGATCTACGCAGATGTTCGGTCTTACGCGGCAGGAGCGGCAGGCCCTTCTTTTTATCGCCGCTATCGGATTCATAAGCATATGCGTGCGTTTCGGGTTACAGATGCGGGTGCGCGGCCGGCCTTTTCTGGCTTTAAGCGCCGATACCTTCAAGGTGGACGTGAATGAAGCCGGCCTTGCGCAGCTGACCGATATTGCCGGGATAAGCAAGGGCCTGGCAAAAAACATCCTCGCCTATCGTGCGGCACACGGCCCCTTGCGCAGTATCGAAGAGCTCCAGGAGGTTAAGGGGGTAGGAGAGCAAAGGTATAACCAGCTCAAAGAGGTGCTTCTTGTCAGATAGCTTTTCCCGGAACCCTTTGTTTGCCTGCGCCTTGTTCTTCGCAGGCGGCATATGCTGCGCGGGAGCTTTACGCGCCCGGTTCTTCTATGCCTGTATCCCGGCAGTATTTTTTCTTACGCTGGCTTTTTTACTGCTGCACAGGAGGCATTATTTTGCCGTTTGTATCTTGCTGGTGTTTTTTCTGCTGGGATGCTGTTTTTTATCGTGCGCGCTGGCCCTTCCCCGGCACCATATCCGGAATCTTCCTTACGCCTTTCGCGGTGATTCTCCGGCGGTGCTCAAATGCCGCGTTATTTCAACGCCTTTTATGCGGGGCGGAAAGCAAGCTTTCCTGGCGCAGGCTGATTTTATCGAATATCGCGGCTCCATGCGCCCGTGCTGCGGGAAAATGCTTATCTTTGCCAATAATCATCTTCCGCTTTTAACCGGGGAAAGCCTTTTATGCAAAGGTAGATTGCAGCGCCCGTTTGGTTACCGGCGCATGGGCCATGGCGCCCCCGGCAAAAAACGGTATGCCTCCGGGGCGATCGCAGGCGTGATGAGAGGGGCGGTAATCTTTAAATCCGGAAACGCTCATCCGGGAGTTCCCGCGGCCTTTATGCGGCATGTCTTTTTTCTTCGCGAAAGGCTAAAAGAACGCCTCGGCAGGCACACTTCCGATGTTTGCGCGGCGGTTTTAAGCGCGATGATCCTGGGAGAGCGTTCCCGCCTGCCGCAGGCGATCAACAACATGATGATCAGGACCGGGACCGTGCACATATTGGTGGTCAGCGGTTTTAACGTCGGGATCGTCTGCTTTCTCTGTATGCTGGCGCTTAAAATATTGCGCATACCCCGTTCTTTGCGCACCGCTGCCGGATGCGTGCTTATCGTCGGGTATTGCCTTATCACCGGCGCATCAAGCCCGGTTGTGCGCGCTACGGTGATGGCGGTAGTATTCTTGTGCAGCCGGCTGCTCACCAGAGAGGCGGATATTTATAATGCCTGCGCGCTTGCGGCGCTCGCCATGCTGGCTGTCGACCCCCAGGAATTATTTGACATCGGGTTTCAGCTTTCCTTTGCCAGCGTCCTGGCGATAATCTGGCTTTATCCCCGGCTTAGAGCGCTTATTGCGCGTTTTCTGCCGGCGCTCCCCCCGTTGCGCTACGTGACGGATATGCTGCTGGTTTCCTTGGCCGCCTGGCTCGGCACCGCAGGCCTGGTGGCGTACCATTTCGGTTTCTTCACGCCGGTAGCGGTAGCGGCAAACCTCTTGGTCGTTCCCCTTGCCTCGGTTATAACCCTGGCAGGTTTCGGGCTGATGATCTCCGAATCGTTCTTCCCGCAATTAGCAGTGGTTTTTGCCCCGGCGCTGGAGCTCCTGGTGCATCTGATGCTTAGGGTGAATGCCTTTTTTATCAGGATACCGGGTGCGTATATCCGCCTGGGGAATGCCTAAAAAACCGCCTGCCGAGATTATATTGACAATCCCCACCTGCTATGTTACATTCTATTCATATGAAAAGATGCATCTTCCTATTCACCCTCCTGTGCACGTTGCTTTGCACCGGGACCGCCTACCCTTATTGGATCTGGACCCCTA
>JAQTNB010000173.1 GCA_028714055.1 Candidatus Omnitrophota bacterium | reverse complement strand
AGCCGGTCATTCGGTTTATAAATAAACCCTAAAATCGGCATGACCTCGTTTTCATAATCGGGATACACCGCAACCCCCGCCAGGAGGGTCAGGCGCTCATTGGGCAGGTGGATAAGGAAGGCGCGGACCGGGATCCTGAACGCCGATGATCCATAGTCCCAATCGTCTCCGTAAAAAGAAGGGGTGATCCCGACACGAAGGTAGGTCTTATCGACCAGGGAAAAGGGAAGCGTTGTCTCGGCGTCAAAAGAGACCCCCGTCAAATGAGAAGGCAGCCCGAGCGTCGTGGTTTCGTCTATCCCCATGTACTCGGAGGCGACCGAAAACGTAACCGGCAGGCGGCCGAAAAATTTCTTTTCAAGCGAGACCTCGGCACCGGATTCAAAAAGCTCAACGTCGCCCTCCGAAGCCTTTGCCGAACGCGCGGGCTCATAACGGCTGTAAACATCGCATTCCCAGGCGGCAGAGGCCTCTTCTTCCTGAGCGGCGGCGCTCAAAGGAAGGGCTGCCGCAAGGCCCAGGCAACATAATGCGCAGCAAATGACCGTAAACGATCTTTTCCCCGGCACACAATAACTCATACGCATCGGCTCCTTTTTATAAAATACCGCTTGCCTTGACAAAAGTGGAGATGTCCCCTTTATCCCGATGAGCGACATCGGTAAAACATATGCCGAGGCGGAATTCGTCCTTGCTGAAAGGGATGTTCGAACGTATCTCTCCCCGGATGCTCAACGGGCCTATAAATAAGACCTTTCCTTCTTTATCGATCCGGGAAAGGGTGAATTTTATGCTCAATACCGTCCAGGGAGGAAGATTGTATTTCGTCAGCAACGCGATGCCCCCTTCGGACAAATTAAGCATCGTTGCCTCTATCTCCTTGTCTCCGACCTGGATGCGCACCAGGGGCGGTGCGTCAACGCGGTAAATGACTATGACATTAAGGTCCAGCCTCTGGAACCTGCGCCGGTCATGCCCGGAAAATTTACGGTACATCGTTTCCCTAGTCCCTGGTGATCTTGATGATCTTATACTTCAGCGTCCCCGCGGGGATCGCGATCTCCACGACGTCGTTCTCTCTGTGCTCAAGCAGCCCTTTTCCGACGGGCGAGGTAACGGAGATCTTGTTCTGGGAATAATCCGCCTCCAGCTCCGAAACCAGCGTATACTCCATCTCCTCCCCCGAATCGACATCCTGCAGCTTTACCGTTGCGCCGATCAGCACCATATCGGTCGGGATATCATCATCCAGGATGCGCGCGCGGCTAAGCTTCTGCTCAAGCTCGGCGATCCTTTTCTCGTTCAGGCCTTGCGCATCCTTTGCGGCGTCGTATTCGGCGTTCTCGGAGATATCGCCGTGGGAACGCGCCTCCCCCACTGCCCGCGCGAGCTCTCTGCGCTTGGTGGTCTTCAGGTATTCCAGCTCCTCGGCCAGTTTCTGGTAACCCGCCTTTGTCAAATATACATCGTCCATCAGTTCCCTCCGGTGGGGCTGCTTATCAGCTTGCTGCTTTTTAAATCCTCCAGCGCCGCATTCACCAGGGCTATTTTCTCCTTGAGGTCCTTCTGGGCTGCCTCCAGCTTATCCATGCGCTTCTCGAGCTCTTCAACCGCGCGGGCGACATATACGTCTGCGTTCTCAAGGAGCACGTGGTCCCCGCGTTTGATAACGCGGGTCCCCTTGGGGACCACGATTGCCGCATTTTTCCCGACCGTTATTTTCTCCATCCCCTCGGGGACTTCTTCTTTTTCTTCCTGGGCCAAAACACCGCAGGCACAGACAGATGAGGCGATCAACGCAACCGCTATCACAAAACTACGCATGATATTCATATTACCACTTTCTCGAAATGCCGATCTTGCCGGGCCCGGCGATCACCAGTGCCAGGCAGACACAGGCGATAATAAAATTATACTCGTATCCTCCCTGTTGTGCAAAAAATCCTTTTTGCCAATGCACGGTCCAGGCTGCGACCGCGATAAAGATAAAAAGCGCTGCCGCGGATATCCTGACCAGGAAACCCGCGACCAGCAAGGCCCCGCCGATGAGGCAGGTGTAAGCGGCCAGGTATGCCCAGGCAAGCGCGGGGGCAAACCCCAGCCCCTGGAGGGATTTTGAAAAACCGGACACGCCGGGCCCGCCAAAGAGCCCGAACGCAAGCTGAAGGCCGTGCGCGAAAAACATCACCCCTGTTCCGAGCCGTAGAATGAAGAGCGCGATGTCTGCCATGATTCCTCCTTTCAGCAAAGAAACGGTTATACCCGCTTTATTGGACAATCCCCTGCTGCGGAAAACACACATTAAGTAGTGCAAAATGGTGGCAACCGGGCCTTTCACATTGATACCGGCGATCCTGCCGCAGGAATCATTGTTTGCCAGCGGGACCACGAACCCCAGGTCAAGCGGCGCGTATTTCTTCAAGGGTAAACCGCGCCAGGAGCGGATGACATTGACAGCGGCCGCCTCCCCCTGATAGATCGCAAACTGCACCGCCATACGTAACGGATCTCCCCGGTAAAGGAAAAACGCAGCGTCCCCCGCGGCAAAACAAGAGTCATCGACCCTCAAATACTCGTCGACCATGAGCCGTCCCTGCGGATTCTTCTTACACTGCATCTTCTGCGCAAAATCGGGGACCTTCACCCCCGGGCACCAGATAAGCAACGCCTGGGCAAAGACCCTGCCGCCGGAAAGGACCGCGGTATCGCCCTCGATCTTTTCCAGCACCGTCCCGGTAAAAACTTCGACCCTCATCTCCCGCAGGTTCTTAAGGACATGTCTCCTCATCCACTCCGGAAGGGGGCCGAGGATCTGCGGGGCCTTCTCTACGATGATAATACGGGCCTGGCGCCGGCGGCAATCGAAATACCTTCTTAAGTTCCCGGCGATCTCGACTCCCGTATAGCCTCCGCCCGCGATAATGCAGGCGGCGGTCTGCGGCCTCTCATCGAGCGCCTTGCGTATCCGGGAGGCATCATGCGCGTCATCGAGGGCATAGGCGGTCTTTTGGGCCTGCTCATTTCCGTAAAAGTTGGTCCGGGACCCGCAGGCGATGACGCAATAATCGTAGCCCAGCCTCCTGCCCGATGTTTCGACCTCTTTGCGGGATAGGTCCAGCCCCAGCGCCTCTTCGTTTATGAAATCGAAGGAGAATGCTTTCTGTAAAAGAGCGACCGGATATGTAAGCAAACCGGATGGGATACCCCGGCCGAGCACGTCGGGAAGAAGGGGCAGAAAGCTGGTAAGAGGGTTTTTGTCGATGACGACCGTGCGCAGCCCCCTGCCGCCAAAATTTTTAAGCCTCCTGGCCGCAGCCTGCCCGGCAAACCCGCAGCCGATAATGACGACGTTTTTCTTCATAGAAATAACGCCAGGATCAGCAGTACGCCCGCGCCGTTATGTATTGCGATGGTGATCTGCGACGATTGAACGAGTTTCATCTTCTCCCGGGAATGATGTTTAAGGATCGCTGCCGCCTTGAAACCGGGGATTGCCAATAACGCCGCCGCCCATGCCCAGGGGCTCACGTATCCCCGCGCAACAGCCATCCCGACCGAAGCCAGCGCGCAGAAAAAAAAGAACCCGTATAGCAGGTATGCCTTTTCTATCCCCGTCAGGGAAACCAGCGTATGCTTGGC
>JAQTNB010000172.1 GCA_028714055.1 Candidatus Omnitrophota bacterium | reverse complement strand
CTCTTCTTGGTCTTTTCCTTGTCCTTTAACCATCCAGAACGTAACGGCTGCCAAAATAATTAGTAAAACTACCAGGTAATGATCGAGACGCGGATCATGGAGGTCAGCACCGATTGGCTTAAGGATATAGGGTTTGACTACGGGACCGGGACAAGCGGCGCGACCAACACGACCGCATCTTACCTGCCGCTCGAAGACAAGGGGACCGAGCTATTATCCCAGATCAGCGGCTTTGCGCTTGCCTCCCAGGTGGGGCCGGCAGCCTTTGCCCCCAAGGCGTCGACGATCGGCTCGACGGCTTCGACGTTTAACACGGGGCTGCGGGTGCTTTACCAGCGCCTGACCGGCACGCAATTCCAGGCGATGCTGCACGCGATCGAAGAAGACGTGCATACCAACACCCTTTCTTCGCCCACGATCATGGCGCTCAATAACCAGGAGGCGACTATCCTTGTCGGGACACGCTACCCCATACTGAAGCAGGACACTACTTCTTCTTCGTCCAGCGCTACCGTTACGACAGTCTCCCTGGATTATTACCAGGATATCGGGATCCAGCTTAATGTCGTGCCGCAGATCGGGGTCAACAACTTTATCAACATGGTCGTGCATCCGGCGGTGACCAGCTATACCCAGGCGCTCGGCGGAACGTCGGACATCGCGCGCTTCCCGATCATCGAGACGCGGGAGGCCGAAACACGCATCATGATCGGCGACGGAGAAACGATCGTGATCGGAGGTTTGATCAAGGATGTCAAATCAACGAACAAGCAGGGTATCCCGTTTTTAAGCAAGATCCCGCTGTTTGGGGTCTTTTTCAGCCGGGATACCGTCGATACGGGAAAGGTGGATTTGCTGATCTTTATCACCGCCCATATCGTCAAAGAGGATGAGTTTACCGCCGAAAGGCTCGCCTCCCTGGAAGAACGGATGGATGAGGGGGCAAACAGGCTTTCTTCCAAGAACAAGAAGAAAAAGAAACGTTAGCCGCGTGAGCTTGCGTCTGCCGGGCCTGTTTCCTTCCTGCCATTACCGCATTTACTAATGGATTACAGGATCGAATTTGTTTTTGCCAAGACCGGTGCGATGCGGTTTATCTCGCATCTTGACTTGATGCGCCTGTTCATGCGGGCGCTGCGCAGGGCGGACATGCCTTTGCGGCTTAGCGAGGGTTTTTCTCCTCATCCGAAACTCAGCTTTAAAAGGGCGTTGAAGCTGGGGGTGGAAAGCGAAGGCGAGGAGGCGGCGATTATATTGAGGGAATTTGTCAAACCGGAAGATTTCCTGTCCCGGCTGCAGCATGAGCTTCCGGAAGGGATTTCAATCAGAAAGGTTGAGTTAAAATGTCAAAAGAGATTTTGATCGATGCCAGCCCCCGCGAAAAACGGGCGGCGGTTGTTGAAAGCGGGAGGCTCGAGGAATTCTATATCGAGCGGCCCCAGGATAAGACTATCGTAGGCAACATTTACAAGGGCGCCATAGAGGCGGTCCTGCCTTCCATCGGCGCGGCGTTCGTGGACATCGGGCTGCCGAAGAAAGGTTTCCTCTATCTTTCCGAGATCGAGGAATATTTCGAGGCGATCAACGCCAAGCCCATCGCGGTAAAGGACATCAAGAAAGGCCAGGAGATTCTCGTGCAGGTCGTCAAAGAATCCTTCGGCACCAAGGGGCCGCGCCTCACCTGCCAGATCGGCATTGCCGGAAGATACCTGGTGCTTATGCCCCAGGAGAAAGAAGTGGGGGTATCGCGCAGGATCGACGAGGATGAAGAACGCAAGCGCCTCAAGGTCATCCTGCACGAATTGAAGAACACCCACGGCGTGGGATTTATCGTGCGCACGGCTGCCGCGGGCAAATCCAGCCAAGAGCTTTCGCGCGACGCGGTCTTTCTTACCAAGCTCTGGAAAAGGATGGAGAAGATCAGCCAGTCCAAAAAAGCGCCGTGCCTTGTGTATGAGGAGTATGACCTGACCCTGCGCACGATCCGCGATTCCTTTACCGACGACGTCTCAAAGCTGGTGGTGAATTCAAAGGAGGAGTTTTACCGCATCCGGCGCTTTATGAATACGTTTTTAAGCTACCTGAGCCGTAAGGTAGAGCTTTACCGGGGGAACGACCTTTTTGAGGAAAAAGACGTCGAGCGGCAGATCCTCAGGGTCTTTGAAAACAGGGTGTACCTGAAATCAAGGGCTTATCTGATTATCGAGCCGACCGAAGGGTTGGTGGTGATCGATGTCAACAGCGGAGGTTTTAAAAAGAGCCTCAACCAGGAGGAAGCGGCTTTCCGGGTAAATTGCGAAGCGGCGCTGGAGGTGGCGCATCAGCTTAAGCTGCGGGACCTGGGAGGCATCATCGTCATCGATTTCATCGATATGGGCAAGGAACAGCACCGCCGGGAAGTCCTGGCAGTGCTTAAGAAGGCGTTGAGCCTGGACAAGGCGAAATACGATATCGTAGGGATATCCAAGTTCGGCGTGGTGGAGATGACCAGGGAGCGCGTGCACAATACCGTTGCCACCCTTTCATACCAGCCCTGCCCTTATTGCCAGGGAAGGGGGAGGATCAAGTCCGCGCTGACCGTTTCAATCACCGCGCTTAAAGAATTGCAGAAGTTCCTGCGGTCTAAGCCGCTGCGGCAGGTCACCCTGACGTTAAACCCGGCAGTTATCGATGAACTTTTGAGGGAACGGTCCGCAATCGGCTCAATTGAGCGCACTTTCCGCACGAAAGTCAACCTGGTTTCAGACCCTTCCACGCACATTGAGACGGTAAAGATATCTTGATTTTACCCTTTTCTGTGCTATAATTGATTTTCTCTATATCCAGACAGGTATAGATTAACGCGGAGGTTTGCAAATGTATGCAATAGTTGAGGTTGGAGCAAAACAGTTCGTAGTGAAAAAGGACGATATTATCGAGGCCCGTATGCATCTGGGGGAGGAAGGTAAGGAGGTCTCCCTGGATAAGGTCCTGCTTTTTTCCGATAAAGAAAGGATCGAGATAGGCCAGCCGTACCTGAAGACCGTCAAGGTCACGGCCAAGGTCCTTAAGCACGCCAGGGACGCAAAGACCGTATCTTTTAAATACCGCAAGCGTAAGTCCTCGCATTGGAAGAAGGGGCACCGCCAGGATATTACCAGGCTTAAGATCACCGAGCTTGTTGAGGCCGCGTAGGGGTTTTCGTTCCCGTAATGTTCATTGACAGCGTCAAGATATACGCCAAGGCAGGCTCCGGAGGCAAAGGATGCCGCAGCTTCTACCGCGATAAATATACCCGTGACGGTATCCCCGACGGGGGTGACGGCGGCAGGGGCGCGGATATCGTTGCCCGTGCCGACAGAAACCTGCGCACCCTGCTTGATTTTTCCTATAACAGGCATTTTTACGGAGCGCACGGAGGGCACGGCTCAGGCAAACACAAGAGAGGAAAAGACGCCGCTCCCATCTACATCCGGGTGCCCGTCGGCACCGCCATAAAAGACGCGCAAACCGGATGCGTCTTAAGGGACCTTGAGCAGGACGGCCAGGAACTGGTCGTCTGCACGGGCGGGCGGGGCGGACATGGTAACAGGCATAGGCGTGAAGCGGCACCCGGAGAGCCGGGCGAAGAAAAAGAACTTCTTCTTGACCTTAAGCTTATTGCCGATGTCGGCCTGGT
>JAQTNB010000171.1 GCA_028714055.1 Candidatus Omnitrophota bacterium | reverse complement strand
GGGTGATATCGGGTTTTTCAACGAACCTCTCGATGAGGCAAAAGCCTTTGCCTGCGGGCCCGGCCTTAATATAGCCGTATCCGGTCTCCGGCCTGGCCGGAGGAATACCCAGGGTCACGATAAAGCCGCGCCGGGCGATCTCCATCCCGCGCCTGATAAGGCTGCGAAAACGCGCGTTGTCTTTTACGAAGTGGTCCGCGGGAAAAACGGCGATCACCGCCTGCGGGTCTTTGCGGCCGATCATACTGCTGAGGTAGGCGATCGGAGCAAGCGTATTCCTGCTCTGAGGCTCAAAGAAAACAATTTCTCTTCGCATCTTTAAAGGCCGCCGGGCGCAGGCTTCGATAAGCTTACGGTGCATCGCGTTGGCGGCGATATAGGTGCGCGAGACGCCGACAAGAGGCATGACGCGCCTGATCGCCTCTTCGATGATCGGGCTGTCCGAACACATTGCCAGGAACTGCTTGGGGTTCTGCTCCCTGCTCACCGGCCAAAAACGGACCCCTTTGCCTCCGGATAATATAAGTGCGTAGCGCATTATATGCCCAACACCTCCTTTGCCTTCCGGAGGACCTCTTCTACTTCGATATCCATCAGGCTCTGTTTTGCTATAACGGTATGCCCCGGGCCCCACGGCCCCCATCTTTTCGGCTCTTTTCCCGGAATGTCATTTCTGAATAAAACAAGCGTCTTGGTCCCCACGGCAGATGCCAGGTGCACCGGCCCGCTGTCACCGGAAATAAGCAGCCTGCTTCTCTTTAAGATCGCCGCCAGCTCAACCAGGGTCGTTTTCCCGCAGAGGTCGACCGCGCACTTCTCAAGCCCCAAAAAAAGCTCATTGGACCTCAGCGTCGCCTGGGCCTGCCCTACCAGTATAATGCGTATGCCGGGATAGGCGCTCAGGACCTTGGTCAATTGAAAAAACCTCCTCACCGGCCACTGCTTTAAGGGATCGCTCGTCCAGGGGTGTATGGTGACGATATTATCCACGGCATCCAGCGCGAATTTTCGCTCCACATCGGACGATTCCCTGCCGATGGTAAGCGAAAGCGTTGTATCGTCGGTCTTAACGCCCAGCAGTCCGGCCAGCTCAAGATTATATTCCACCTCATGCTTGGTGGCCTCATGCTTCCTGTCCTCCATGGTCCGGGTAAGCAAATACCCTCCCAGCTTCCTACGGTAACCTACGCGCACCGGTATCCCTGCTAAAAAGCTTGCCACGTGAAGTTCGCGCGACGGGTTAAAGACAACCCCCAGATCAAAGCGCCGTTCGCGCAGGGCCTTGCTGAAACGCAAAAGCTCTCCCAGAGAATGGTTTTTGTTATCGAAGGTGATTATCCCGTCGATACAATCGATACGGTTGGCAAGTTCCTGGACATACGGGTTGACCACCGCCACCAGCCGCGCGCCGGGAAAGCCTTTCTTCAGGGCCGCAAAGGCCGGGATGTTCAGCAGGAACTCTCCGAAACGGTCATTGCGGAATACGACGATATTGCTAATTTTCTGCATACTTAGCGCCTCCGAAATTGGCCGCAGCCAGGGTGATCCCCGCCAGATACCAGAAAATGACCGCCACCCGCGAATAATAAAGGCTGGATTCCGTCAGGCCGTTGACCAGGAAAGCCACCAGGCAGGCAACGCCTCCCAGGAGAAGCATCCGCGCTTGCGCGTCTTTGAGCGTTCTTAAGGTCCGCAGGGCCTGCCTAAAAAGGGCTGCGAGAAACCAGATGAACAGCCCAAACCCGATAAGCCCGACCTCGCCAGCCATGTGCAGGAAATTATTGTGCGCATACATATAATCTATGGTTACGATATTACGGTACTCCGGGTTTTCTTTGTAATGACGGTAATTTTCCATGAACGTATTTGCGCCAACCCCGGTAACCGGATGCGCCCGGATCATATTCAGGGAATTCCGGTAGACCGCGATCCTGTCGTCATTGCACATCATGCGTAAGGGGTTATATTCCATCTGGCGCGCCCAGTCTTTAATTGACTGCGGGGCCAAAATAGGCAGTGCCAACGCTGCCAGCAGGAGCAAGACCAGGATGACCCTGCTCCTGCGTATTGCCGCTAACAGGAAAACCGAAACGTAGACCGCCAGGTACGTCGGCCGTGAATAGGTCAGGAAGACCCCGGCCAGCCCCGCAATCGAAGCAACCGCAAAGATCAGCCGTTGCTTACCCCTGGCAAGATACAGCGCCAGCCCCAGAAGCAAAGGAAGAAACGCGCTTAAATATATCCCCAGGAGGTTTGCGTCCTTAAACGATGCGGTTGCGCGCACCAGCCCCAGGTTTACCACGGGCGCATAACCGCGGATAAAATCGCTTCCGGTCGCAACCTGCCAGAAGGCGTTGGCCGAGGCCAGGCTGATGCCAAGCGCCATGGAATAAAAGATCCAGCGCGCGTGGCGCGCGTCCCGGACATGCTCTGCGCAGGCAAAGAAAACAAGTATATACTGCAGGAGCCTGAGCACCCCGCCCTTGATGCTGTCATAGTAATCCACTGAGTTGACCAACGAAAGGCATGTCGCCAGAAAAAATAAAAAAAGCGGTATGGTAACCGCACTCTTCCTGGCCAGGGGTTTTTTGCCGATCACCTTTTTGGCAAGGAACGCCGCGATCAAAAACCCCATGAATACATTGGTGGGGGCCGGTGCGATCGCGAGCACAAAAGGAATGATGATCAGGCAGTAATAAATCGCGTATTCACACAACGCCGTTATGCGGGTCATATCAGAAAGTAGAAAACCGGCATTTCAATATCGCCCAAACCGCCTTTAATCCGTCCCTGAGGCGGATCTTCTTGCCTTGCGAATAGGTACGGGGGTGGTAGGATACGGGGACTTCCTCGATACGCCATTTATTATGCAGGGCCTTGGCGATGATCTCGGTATCAAGGTCGAATTTTTGGGATTTCAGGCTCAAAAGAAGCGCGGCATCCCTTCGGAAAAGCTTATAGCAGGTAAAGCAGTCGTTGAGCTTCGCGGCAAAAAAGAGGTTCATCACCGAAGTCAGGAATTTGTTGCCGAGCCGGTGTATGAAAAGCCCGTGATACCCTTTGGTAAAACGCGCCCCCAAAACAAGGTCGGCCCTTTTTTCCCGGATGACCTCAAGGAGCTTAAGGTAATCCGCGGGGTCGTATTCAAGGTCCGCGTCCTGTATGATCACGAATTCGCCCGTAGCATGGGAAAGGCCGGTCAAAAACGCCGCCCCCTTCCCGCGGTTGCTGGTATGATGGATGATCTTAAGCCGCGGATAGGCGATTCCTCGCAGGATCGCGGCGGTCTGGTCGGTCGAACCGTCGTCGACCGCGATGATCTCCTTATCGATGTTTATCGACTCGATCTTTTCCAGGATAAGCCGGATAGTCTGGGCCTCGTTGTAAACCGGCACGATCACGGAGAGAAGCGGCGTGCTCATCGGCGAAGCCTCCGCGCGATCCCCCAGGCGTACCATCTGAGGTACCTGGGAAAAAGGCGCAGCATCTTAAAGCTGGACTTGCCTTTTGTCCTTTCTTTCCAGACCGTAGGCACTTCCGCGACCTTAAAACCCAGGAAAAAACCTTTGACGGTGATCTCCATCGAGATCTCAAAGCCCTTCGATTCTATCTCTACCTTTTCCAGCACTTTCTTGCCGTACATCTTGAACGCATTGGCAATGTCGTGCGTCGGGATCCCCAGGAGGAAATGCAATGACCAGCCCACAAAACATGAG
>JAQTNB010000170.1 GCA_028714055.1 Candidatus Omnitrophota bacterium | reverse complement strand
GGCCGATAGACGAAATACTACTGAATAAGGCGCTCCTTGAGAAGGAAGGGGTCAAACTCCTGGGTGTCATCATCAACAAGGTTCTCCCCGGAAAATTCGACAGGATAAGCCGCCTGGTGCGTAAAGGTCTAGAGCGCAGGGGGATTAATGTCCTGGGGGTTATTCCCTATAACAAGGTCTTGTCGTACCCTTCTATCAGGCAGATACTTGAGGAAGCGGAATTCGAACTTCTCTGCGGCAAGGATGCCCTGGAGAGTTACGTATCTACCATAATCGTCGGGGCGATGGCGCCTCACGACGCGATAAAATACATCGTTGACGACAGTCTCTTGATCACGCCCGGCGACCGGGAGGATATTATCACGGCGGTGCTGAAGTGTTTCCGGGAAAACGACAGGAAAAGGCTCAAGGTTTCGGGGATCGTGCTTTCTGCGGGGATCATCCCTCAGGAAGAGATCATGCAGGCGCTTGCAGATTCGGGGATTCCGGTGCTTTTAGCAAAGGAAGATACCTATACCGTTACTTCTTCCGTGCACGACCTGACCGTCAAGATCCGCCCGCGTGATGAAGTGAAGATCAAGACAGCCGTAGAGATGATCAAGACCTACGTAAACCTCGACGCAATAGTGAAAGGAATGTAGAAGATGGATACCATTGCCAAAATACGTCAGTTGGCAAAGGCAAGACAGAAAACAATAGCTTTACCGGAATACGGGGATCAGCGCACCCAGGAAGCCGCCCGTATCATAGAGCAGGAGGGAATAGCAAGAGTTGTCTTGTTGACGCCCGATAGGGTAGCGTCCGGGGACAAAGAGCGTTTTATTGAAGAATATTACCGCATGCATCAGGCAAAAGGCGTGAGTCTTGAGAGCGCGCGTGCGATTTTTGAGGATACGCTTTATTGCGCGGCGATGATGACGCGGGAAGGGGCGTTTGACGGTTTTGTAGCTGGCGCCGTGCATACGACCCCCGATGTAGGCAGGGCTTCGATCCGCTGCCTCGGGGTAGAAGAGCGTATCGGGATTGCCTGCAGCTGTTTTATCATGGTCGTCCCGGACTGCGAGTATGGCGATAACGGCACGTTTGTCTTTGCCGACTGCGGCATTATCCCTGATCCAAACACCCGCCAGCTTGCCGCCATATCGGTTTGCGCGGCAGAACTCGCCGCTAAAGTCCTGAGCCTTGAGCCGCGCGTTGCACTGTTGAGTTATTCGACCAAGGGCTCGGCAAAGGGAAAGGGCGTGGATAAAGTGACCGAAGCGCTTAAACTTGCCCGGAACATGGCCCCGGATATACTCATCGACGGAGAATTGCAGGTGGATGCGGCGATCGTCCCGGAGATTGCCAAGATTAAATATCCGGACAGCCCGCTGGGAGGGAAGGCAAACGTTTTGATCTTCCCGGACCTGGAGGCCGGCAACATCAGTTATAAACTTACGCAGCGGCTCGGGCGTGCCCGGGCACTGGGCCCGCTTCTTATGGGGCTTACCAAACCCTGCAGCGATCTCTCCCGGGGGTGCTCGACGGAAGACATCGTCGACTGCGTCGCGGTTACGGCAATACGTTCCTCGTAAACGTTTGATCGGAAAGCTATCGCATATGAGAACCCTGGTTATAAACAGCGGCAGTTCATCTATCAAATATAAATTATTCTCCATGCCGGGGGGGTCGGTATTGGCTCAGGGGTTGATCGAGCATATCGGCGAGGGCGGCGCACCTTTTCAGGACCACTATACCGGCCTCAAAGGCATTCTTTCGCAGATCGACGGCGTGGAGCTGGTCGGCCACCGCGTTGTCCACGGCGCGGAAGAATTCAGTAAACCCGTCCTTGTCAGCGACGCGGTGGTCAAAAAGATCAAACAATGTTGTGCACTTGCGCCCCTGCATAACCCGGCGAATTTGACCGGCATCCTTGCCTGCAGAAGGCTGCTTCCGGGGATAAAACAGGTGGCGGTTTTTGATACGGCATTCCATCAGTCGCTGCCGGAGCACGCGTTTATCTACGGCCTGCCGTATGAATATTACCGCAAATGGGGGGTACGTAAATACGGTTTTCACGGGACCAGCCACCAGTACGTGGCGCATGAAGCCGCGCACATCTTACGCAAACCTTATCAAAAACTTAAGTTAATCACCTGTCATTTGGGTAACGGCTGCAGCATTGCCTGTGTGAAGCACGGGAAATCCATTGATACCAGCATGGGTTTTACCCCGCTGGAAGGCCTGATCATGGGGACACGCTGCGGCGACATCGATCCGGCTCTGGTCACCTACCTCATGCGCAAGGAAAAGCTGGACGCTCGGGGGATCGAGGACGTACTAAACAAGTGCAGCGGCCTTAAAGGGGTTTCGGGGGTAAGCAATGATATGCGGGAGCTTGAGGGGAAAGCTTCAAGAAACAACACCCGCGCAAGGCTTGCCATTAACATATTTGTTTACCGGATCAAAAAATATATCGGGGCATATATCGCGGTCATGGGAGGGTGCGATGCGCTTATTTTTACCGCCGGCATCGGGGAACACCAGGAAGCCCTCCGTCGCAGGATATGCAAGGGGCTCTTTGAGCACCTGAAGCAAAAGCCCGCGATCCTGGTGATACCGACCCAGGAAGAGCTGATGATCGCGCGCCAGTCGTATCATCTGGTTGCAAAGCCGTGAAAGCAGCCCCGCGAAAAGCATTTTTTAATCCTTCGCAGAAATCCCCGGGCCTGCCAGCGGAGCTGGCGAGCCCGAGGGATGAATGGAATTGTGCATTTTCTGCTCAGGAGGAAGCCCCGGACGTAAGTCCGGGGAGCTTCACAAGATGAAAAAAGCAGTGATGGTCATTGCGCCTGAGAAGTTCAGGGACGAAGAGCTGCTTGAGCCTAAAGAAGTCCTCGAGAAGGCGGGAATTGCGGTGAGCGTGGCCTCCATGAGGCTTGATGGCTGCCGCGGAACCCTGGGTACGCAGTATAAGGCCGACATGCTCTTTCGGGATGTGCGTTCAGGCGATTACGATGCGTTTATTTTTGTGGGTGGCGCAGGCGCAAGCGTTTACTGGGATGATCCTTCTGCCCATGCGCTGGCAGTCGAGGCAGCTAAAAAAAACAAGATCGTCGCAGCCATATGTATCGCTCCCGTGACCCTGGCGAAAGCAGGCCTTTTGCAGGGGAAGCGCGCAACCGTGTGGCCCTCTGAAGCATCGCAGCTTACGGCTGCGGGGGCGCGTTATAGCGCTTCGCCGGTGGAAAAAGACGGGAATATTATTACCGGGTCCGGGCCGGCTGCCGCCAGGGAATTCGGCGAAGAGATACTTAAGGCCCTGCTGGGCTCTGATGAGGAGAAGAAATGATGTTAAGAACCGTTCTGAAATCAAAAATTCACCGTGCCTGCGTGACCGAGGCAAATTTATATTATGAAGGAAGCATCACTATCGATGCCAAGTTGATGCGGGCGGTCGATATTTTGCCGGGAGAAAAAGTCGAGGTGCTGAATCTCAATACCGGGCTGCGCCTTGAAACATACGCGATCAAAGGCAGGCCCGGCTCAGGCGTTATCTGCCTTAACGGCCCGGCTGCCAGGGGTGCCTGCGTAGGGGATGAAGTGATCATCGTGGCGTATGCGATGGTTGAAGATACGGACGCTGCAGCTTTTAAGCCCAAGATCATAAAAGTCGATGGAAAAAACAGGCTTAAATATTAAGATAATCGGAGAAGATGTGCTGCGCCGCAAGGCCAGGCCCGTGCGCAAGGTGGGCGAAGAGCATCAGGGGATATTAAGCCAG
>JAQTNB010000169.1 GCA_028714055.1 Candidatus Omnitrophota bacterium | reverse complement strand
AGCGCTGCCGCGATGCCTGCAGGCTGGATGAAATTAACCGGTATCTCTGGGATTTAAAGCATCCCGGCAAGCACGTGAATTTCATATGACGGATGCCGCAGGCAGGGGGGTGCGCCTCTCCGTATGCGTCCCTGCGCTTAACGAGGAGAAAACCCTTGCCGATACGGTAGCAGACCTGCATGCCAGTCTTTCTCCGCTTGTCTCGCGGTTGGAGATCATCATCGTCAATGACGGCAGCACCGATGCCACCCCTGCGCTTGCAGAAAGTATCGCCCGGGGACACCCGGGCACCAAAGTCATTCACCACGGGCATAAAGCCGGCGTGGGCGCCTGTTACCGGGACGGGCTGGCGTGCGCCTCGGGAGACTATTATACGTGGTTTCCCGCAGACCATGAAAACTCGGCCGCGGAGCTGGCCGGCTGCGTTTTGCATTGCCTGCCCGATGCCGTGGTCACCAGCCACCATAAAGGAGTCGACCCGCGGATATTCAGGCGCAAGGCCGTCTCCCGGATATATACCGTTCTCATCAATACGCTCTTCGGCTTGCGGATAACCTATTATAACGGCTTGAGCATTTATCCCGTGTCCGTCCTGAAATCATTTTCGCTCGTCGCGGACGGCTTTGTATTCCAGGCGGAGGCAATGGTGCGTGCCGTAAAATCCGGCTGCCGGCTGATAGAGTTGCAGGCGCCGCTTAAAATACGCTCCTGGGGGAGATCCAAGGCGTTTACGTTTTCTTCCTTTATGCGCGCGGCGCACGATGCCTGGCATATTGCGCTGCACGAGATACGAAGGCGATGAGAACGCTCCTTCTGAATCCTTCCTGTAAAACTACGCTGAACGCATGGCTTGAGAGGTATTACATACGTTCGGGTTCGCGCTGGCCGCATTCGGGAGTCAAATTAAGGAACTCGCGGCCGCATTACCTGCCGTTTCCTTTTTCGCTTGCGTACGGCGCCGCCGTATTGAAGCAGGACGGGTTCGATGTTCAGGTCATCGATGCGGTCGCCCTGGATATGGGGGAAGCCGCGCTCCTTGATGAGATCGTGCGCCTGAATCCGCGCCTGGTTTTTTACGAATGCTCGACCCCGACCTTTGCGCGGGATATGCAGCTTGCCGGGCGGATCAAGCACCTGACCAATGCGAAGGTGGCGGTCGCCGGGATGCATGCGGATGCGTTTTGCATGGAGATCCTTACCGGACAACGCGGTGTGGATTTTGTCCTGCACGGCGAATACGAATGGTCGCTTGTGGGGCTTGCCAGGGCGCTGCGCGACGGCCGGGACGATTTCCCCTCCGGCATGGCGTATCGCCGGCAAAGCCTGGTCGTTGAAACGGGTTCTTTGCGCTCACCCGTGCCCTTGGATGACCTCCCGTTTCCGCTGCGGGAATATTTTCCCTGTACAGGCCGCTCCCAGCCGCAGGTTTACTGGGACGGTTTCTGCCAATTCCGGCCGGCGCTGCAGATGCAGACCTCCCGCGGCTGCCGCTGGCAGTGTTATTTTTGCCTTCCGGCGCATAATTCACGCCAGAGCGGAGGTTTCAGGGTTTTTTCCGCCGGGAGGGTGGTCGCGGAGATGCGGGAGCTTATAAGCCGTTATGGGGCGAGGGAGATCTATTTTGATGACGATAATTTCACCGCGGATAAAGGGCATGTATTTGGCTTATGCCAGGAGATGCTCAAGGCCGGGGTGCGCGTCCCCTGGAGCTGCACGGGGGATATTATCGGCCTTGATAAAGATACACTGCAGCTGATGAGCCGCAGCGGATGCGTCGGCATAAAATTCGGCATAGAAAGCGGCAGCCCCAGGATCATGCAGTCGGTGGGCAAGCCCGTTGACCTTAAAAAAGCCGCAGAGGTCATAGGCGAGTGCCGGAAACTGGCGATCAAGACCCAGGCTGCCTTTACCATCGGCCTGCTCGGGGAAACGGCCGAAGACCTGCAAAAGACGTTTTGCTGCGCGCGCAGCCTCAAGGCCGATGCGCTGCAGGTCAGTATCGCCACTCCTTTCCCGGGAACGGAATTTTACCGCCTGGCAAAAAACAGCGGCGTTTTACGGGATGCCGGATGGGAGGCCTACGACGGAAAAACGAGCGCGCTTATCCGCTCCGGCGGAACGGAAAACCTGGCGAAGGTAAAAAGAAGGTTTCTGCTCCGTTGGTTCTTCGGCAGGATGGTTTTCTTCCCCTGGGCCTTCCGGCACGGGAAGGTCCTGGCGCGGACGGTCAGGGGGATAGGGGTCCGGTTTTTTTTACGGCAGGTCTTTGCCGTCATCATCGATGAGTGGAAAAACAAATAACGAAAAGGTCATCATCGTTTCGACGCACGATTCCCTGTATCCGATACGGGGAGGCGGGGCGCTCAGGACCCTGGGAGTCGCCCGGGAACTTCAAAAGAGGGGGCGGCATATCCTGCTTATCGCCCCCGCGGGAGGAATATCCGAGTTGGAAGGCATGCCGGTCATTTCTATCGCTGAGCCCCGTAAGCAGAGGTCTCAGATCTTAAGTACCGTTAAATTCGCCCTGCGCCTCCTGGCGGCGATGGCAGGGCACCTCTCCCGCGCAGAAGCCGTTTTTATGCATAATACCATTGCAGCGCCCCTGATGCCGTTTCTTGCCAAGCTCCACGGGTTCCGTTTCGTCCTTGATATCACGGATATCCACGCGGAGTACCTTACCGTCGGAAGGCGCAATGTCTTTGAGAAGGTCCTTACCCCCTGCCTGCTCTCCTATGAATATTTTATCATACGCTGCGCCGATTCCGTCATTGTGGCAACCGAGGCGATGAAAAAAGCGCTGTGCGCGCGCCGGGTTGACCCGGCCAAAATAGAGGTTGTCTATGACAGCGTTGAGCGCCGGGATCTCCCCCGGGAAAAAGACCCCGGTGCCGAGCTTGGGATCATTCACCTGGGCGCCATTGACCGCCAGCACGGGGTCGAGATACTGGTCCGCGCGATCCCGGAAGTGCTCCGCGATTTTCCTCAGGCGCGGTTCTTTTTTATCGGCGGAGGAAGGGAATTGCCCGCGGCAAAACGCCTGGCGTCCGCAACCGGAATATCACAGGCCTGTGTTTTCACGGATTGGCTTCCCTGCGAGGAGGCGCGCCGGTATCTTAGGAAAGCCTGCATCGGCATTATTCCCCGGCAGGATGTTTTTGCAAACCGGATCATCACTACCCTGAAGATTTTTGAATACTGGGCTTCCGCTACGGCGGTTATTGCTTCTGCTCTTGAAGGAATCCGGGAAATAGCCTATAATAATGAAAATGTGCTGATGTTTTCTCCCGGGTCTTCCGGGGACCTCGCAGAAAAGATCATACTGCTTCTGCGGGATGCCCGGCTCCGCTCAGGCCTGACCGCGCGCGGGCTTGAAGCCGTGGTCGCGTACGATGCGCAGAAGGCCGCCGGCAGGATCGCGGAAAATATTTTTAAGGCGTGACGCCATAATTACAAAGAAAATAACGCTGGGGGTGATCGTAAGTCTTATCCTGCTTTCCGGGGTATTCTTTTATAAGAGTATTTCCCGGCGGCCGGATAGGCCCGTATCCGTTTCTTCCCCTCTTTCTTTTGCCGAAGACAACGACCTGGATTCGGCCCGCCAATATATTCTCAACGGCGATTATTCCCGCGCCGTCGAGCACCTGAATAAAGCCATCGCCATCAACCCCCGTTCGTATGAAGAGCACCTGAGCCTCGGTGAGCTCTATCAGAGGCAGGGCGATTATTCCCGCGCCGTCGAGCACCTGGATCAATCCATCGCGATC
>JAQTNB010000168.1 GCA_028714055.1 Candidatus Omnitrophota bacterium | reverse complement strand
TGCAAGGACAGCATTGTAGGTGTTCTTAGCAATGGCCAGCTGGTCTTCCAGTTCCTTGACGTCGCAGACCACCGGTATCATTATTTCAGGATACGGTTTCTTGCCTTCCTTGATCAGCTCGGCTGCTGACTCCAGGACCGCCCGTATCTGCATGCTGCTTACCTCAGGATAGGTCACGCCCAGCCGCACTCCGCGGTGCCCCATCATCGGGTTTGACTCATGCAGGGCTTCTGCTCGGCGGGAAAGCTCTTCCATGTTGATATTGAGCTCTCTGGCTAATGCCTCAAGCTTGTCCTTCTGACGAGGGACAAATTCATGCAACGGAGGATCAAGCAGCCGGATGACTACCGGATACCCGTCCATTGCTTCCAGAGTCCCTTTGATATCCTTCTTTACAAAGGGGAAAAGCTCATCCAGGGCCTTGGCCCTCTCGCTTTGAGTCTTGGAAACGATCATCTTACGCAGCAAAAAGAGCGGCTGGTCCGCGCCTTTGCCGTAGAACATATGCTCTGTCCTGAAGAGCCCGATGCCTTCTGCCCCGAACTGCCTGGCTTTCTTCGCGTCTTCCGGGGTGTCGGCGTTCGTGCGAATGCCCAATTTCTTGATGCCGCCGCAGATCTTCAAGAAATCGTTCAGAAGCTGATTCTCTTCCGTGGCATCCATCATGCGCAGCTGGCCTTCATAGACGTTTCCTTTGGTGCCGTTAAGGGTCAACCATTGCCCTTCTGTGATGATTTTGCCTTCGGCATGGATCTCTTTTTTGGCATAGTCGATGTGCAGGCCGCCGCAGCCGACAATACAACACTTCCCCCAGCCGCGTGCGACTAATGCCGCGTGCGAAGTCATGCCTCCGCGGGCAGTCAGGATCGCCTGTGCCGCGCGCATACCCTCAACATCCTCAGGGTTGGTCTCTTCGCGCACGAGGATCACTTTCTTGCCCTGTTTTGCCCACTCTACCGCGTCATGAGCGCTGAATACTACCTGGCCTGTAGCGCCACCCGGGCCCGCGGGCAAACCTTTTGCCAGGGGCTTCAGGGCTATTTCAACCTTCGGGTCAATGATCGGATGCAGAAGCTCATCAAGCTGCGCAGGGGTGACCCGCATCACTGCCTCTTCCTTCTTAATGCCTTTCTCCTTAACCATATCCATGGCCATTCTTACTGCTGCCGGGCCGTTGCGTTTTCCCACGCGGCACTGCAGCATGAAAAGCCTGCCTTTTTCAATAGTGAACTCAATATCCTGCATGTCGCGGTAGTGCTTCTCAAGGCGCTTCTGGATATCAAAGAGCTCCTTGTAGATCTGAGGCATTGCCTGCTCCAACGTCACCAATTCCTTGTTATGCTCTGATGTGGAATAGGAGTTGATAGGAGCGGGAGTTCTGATGCCGGCGACAACATCCTCGCCTTGCGCGTTAATAAGGTACTCTCCGTAGAATTTAGGCTCGCCGTTGCCGGGGTTACGGGTAAACGCGACACCGGTTGCGGAGTCATTACCCATATTACCGAAGACCATGGTCTGGACGTTAACGGCAGTCCCCCATTCATCCGGGATACCTTCGATCCTGCGGTAGCTTATCGCGCGCTTGCCGTTCCAGGAAGCGAATACCGCGCTGATACCGCCCCAAAGCTGCTCCATGGGGTCATCCGGGAATTCCTTTCCCAGGACTTCCTTGATCTTTACCTTGAACTGAGAACAGAGAGATTTCAGGTCTTCGGCATTGAGGTCAGTATCGCTCTTATAGCCTTTTTGCTTCTTCACGGCATCCATCAGCCGCTCAAGCTGCTTGCGGATACCCTGTTCATCCTTTGGCTCGATACCCGCGGCCTTTTCCATGACTACGTCAGAATACATCATGATCAGCCTGCGATAGGCATCATAGACAAAACGGGTATTCCCGCCGCTCTGCTTAATGAGGCCGGGGATGGTTTTCTCGGTCAGCCCGCAGTTTAAAATTGTCTCCATCATCCCAGGCATTGACTTGCGCGCGCCTGAACGCACGGAAACCAAAAGCGGGTTTGCCGCGTCGCCGAATTCCCTGCCCATGAGCTTCTCCACCTTCTGTAAGGCCTTCTTGACGTCATCCTTGAGGCCTCCCGGATAGGTCTTCCTGTTCTGATAATAATACGTGCAGACTTCGGTAGTAATGGTAAATCCCGGGGGAACGGGGAGCTTCAGGTTCTTATGGCCTGCCATCTCTGCCAGGTTTGCGCCCTTGCCTCCCAGGAGGTTCTTCATGCTTTCATTTCCGTCTGCCTTGCCACCGCCGAATGAGTAAACGTATTTCTTTGCCATCTTCCTTAAATCCGTCCTTTCTGTTGAGGAAAATAGGGAAAAATCCCAAGCACCAAGCACCAAATTCCAATAAATTTCAAATTACAAATACCAAATTCAAAACATATGTTTGAATTTTGATATTTGGAATTATTTGGGATTTGGTGCTTGTAATTTGGAATTTATCCATTATATCCCTTATCCTAACTTCTCCCTAAAGTATTCCCTGATACGCTCGATACTAATCCGTTCCTGCTGCATACTATCCCGCTCCCGAACCGTCACCTGCTTGTCCTCAAGCGACTGGACGTCGACCGTGACACAGTAAAGCGTGCCGACCTCATCCTGCCTGCGGTACAATTTGCCGATCGCGCCCGTATCGTCATACACCGTCACGAAAGACTTCTTGAGGCTGTCGGCGATACTGCGCGCGAGGGCGACGATCTCCGGCCTGTTGCGCAAAAGCGGAAGCACCGCGATCTTCGTGGGAGCCAGGTCCTTATGGAGCTTGAGCACCGCGCGCGTATCGTCCCTGACCTGCTCCTCATGATAGGCATCCACCAAAAACGCCAAGACGCTCCGGTCCACCCCTCCGGAAGGCTCGATGATATAGGGATAAAACCGTTCCTTGCTCTGGTCGTCAAAGAACTTCATGTCTTTACCGCTCGCGGCCTCATGCTGTCTGAGGTCGAAATCCGTGCGGTTGGCAATGCCTTCCAGCTCCGACCAGCCGAAAGGAAAGCTGTATTCAATGTCGGTGCAGGCCCTGGCATAATGGGCGAGCTCGTTTTTCCCGTGTTCCCGCTTCCTGATGTTGTCTTTTTTCAGGCCCAGCTCAAGGTACCAGTTGAAGCGTGAATCGATCCACTCCTGCAGTTTGGCGTCCGCCTCTTGCGGCCTGACGAAATATTCTATCTCCATCTGCTCGAATTCGCGCGTGCGGAAGGTAAAGTTCCCGGGCGTTATCTCGTTACGGAATGATTTGCCGATCTGCGCCATGCCGAAAGGAAGCTTGGGGTGCCGCGCATCGAGGATATTGGCGAAGTTGACAAACATCCCTTGCGCGGTCTCGGGGCGCAGATACACCACGTTTGAGGCCTCTTCCACGGGCCCCTGATGGGTCTTAAACATCAGGTTAAAAGGGCGCGCCTCGGTCAGCGCTCCGCCGCACTCCGGGCAGACGGTGGCGCCCTTGAGGTCCTCGGATTTGAAGCGCTTCTTGCATGATTTGCAGTCGCTTTTCAGGTCAAAGAAATTCTCTACGTGGCCCGATGCCTCCCACACCTTAGGGTGCATGAGGATCGCCGCGTCCATCCCCAGGACATCGGAGCGCTCATGGACGTTCTTCCTCCACCAGCAGGCCTTGAGGTTATTTTTAAGCTCGATGCCGAACGGCCCGTAATCCCAGGTATTGGCAAGGCCTCCGTAGATATCGGAAGACTGAAAGATAAACCCCCTGCGCTTGCAGAGTGAAACTATTTTTTCCATTACGTCAGCCATA
>JAQTNB010000167.1 GCA_028714055.1 Candidatus Omnitrophota bacterium | reverse complement strand
GAGTGCATTAAAACGGAAGAGGGCGCGGTTGCTATCTATTCCCGTAACATCGCAAGCACGCTTTCTTTTTCAGGCCTTACTGCAACCCGGCAGGGAAAGATCAAGGCGATCCTGGATATTCTTAAAAATGACACGCAGAAACACAGGGAGGTTTTTGAGCAGATTTTGAAAAAAATAGAGGGGCAGGAAAAAGATGTTTACTAAAGAAGACTATCAGGATTATTTTACTTTGATCCAGTCGGCCGAAACAAAAATGGCCGCTTATTTGTCGGGGTTTATCGATTTGGTAGAAGACCGGGAACTCAAGGATGCCCTGCAGAGGGTTTTAAGCGACGAAAACAGGCATATAATCCTATCCCGGGAGCTGTTACGGCTGCTTGATTAAAACCCTTGCTGCGCGTTGCGGCCACCTATATAATACCTTTGCGTCATTGAAGGAAATTGCGAGCATGAAAGAAAAGATCCTGATCGTTGACGACGAAAAAGATATTGTCAAAATGGTTGACTATAACCTGAAAAAAGAGGGCTTCAGGACCCTTGGTGCCTATGACGGAGAGGATGCTCTGGATATGGCGGTCCGGGAGCATCCTGATCTTATCGTGCTTGACCTCATGCTTCCGGTGATGGATGGCCTGGAAGTCTGCAGATCCCTGAAGAAAGAAGCCAAGACTTCCGGCATCCCCATTATCATGCTTACCGCAAAGACGCAAGAGGCGGATAAAGTAGTGGGGCTTGAAATGGGAGCCGATGATTACATAACCAAGCCCTTTAGCCCGCGGGAGCTCATCGCCCGGGTCAAGGCGGTCCTGCGCAGGAGCCAGGAGAAAGAAAAGGCCCCTCAGCTCATTGAGGCAGGAGACCTGGCCATTGATTTTTCCAAGATCGCGGTTACCGTTAAAGGCAAGCCCGTTGAGCTCACGTCAAAAGAGTTTGAGCTGTTGGCAACGCTGGTGAAGGCAAAAGGAAGGGTCCTTTCGCGTGACTACCTCTTGGATAGCATCTGGGGGTATGACCATGCCGTAGAGATACAGACCAGGACCATTGACGTGCACATCCGCACCCTTCGGAAAAAACTGAAAACCGCAGCCAAATATATTATAACCGTTAAAAACTACGGATACCGTTTTGAAATTGAATAACATCCTGTCTTTATGCATCTACTCTTAATCTCTCTGACTCTTTTGATGGGTGCTGCGGTCGGCTGGTCCATCGGCGCCAATGATGCCGCCAATTCCCTGGGAACGGCAGTCGGCTCGCGCGTCCTTACCCTCAAACAGGCGATCATCCTTATCTGTATCTTCGGGTTTTTGGGCGCTTTCCTGCAGGGTGGGCATGTGGTCAAAACACTTGGTAAGGGGATCGTTCCCCTGCATGAATTAGATAAGAACGCGGCTTTGTGCATAGCATTGGTTTCTGCTTTTGCCGCCTGTGCCTGGGTGGTGCTGGCTACTTTCTGGAAGATGCCGATCTCTACCAGCCACTCTATCGTGGGAGCGGTTGCAGGCGCGGGCCTGGCCATCGGAGCGCCGGTACGCTGGAAGGTCCTGGGGGATATTTTTGCGTGTTGGCTTTTTACTCCCATCGGCGCGGCGATCCTGGGGTATCTTTTTTACCGGATCTTTAAAAGCATATTCTACCGGCTTATTCCGCGTAAATATATCCGTCCCACGATGACCACTCTCATCATCCTGAGCGGCTGCTATGTCGCATATTCCTGGGGAGCTAATGATGTTGCCAACGCAACCGGCGTCATAGTCGGCGCAGGGGTCATCACTCCTTCTATCAGCGTTATCGTAGGAGGGCTGGCCATTCTTCTGGGGATCACGACCTGGGGGTATAAGGTCATTGAAACGATCGGCTCGGAGATCGCGCATCTTTTGCCGATTATGGCGTTTTCAGCGCAAATGGCAAGCGCCATTAATGTGCACGTGTATACGTGTTTCGGGGTGCCGGTTTCCACCAGCCACTCGATCGTGGGAGCGATTTTCGGGGTCGGCCTGGTCAAGGGCTTGCGGGTGATCA
Source organism: Candidatus Omnitrophota bacterium (assembly GCA_028714055.1). Lineage (GTDB taxonomy): Bacteria > Omnitrophota > Gorgyraeia > Gygaellales > Profunditerraquicolaceae > JAQTNB01. Next base: position 1,761 of record JAQTNB010000167.1, on the reverse strand, counting down.
ACCTGCGCACGTTCAAAGATATCGTTTTTTGCTGGCTGGCGACGCCTTTTGTTTCGGGCGTGGTCAGCTTTTTCTGCTTGAAGGGGATCGGTTTTTTTGTAAAACTTAACTAAGGAGGGATCACCATGAAAGAGATCAGGAATATCCTCGGATGGCTGGGCATGGCGGAAGAGCAGTCGATCATCCACGACTCCCAAAAACACGTTGAGGAGACCTATAAAACAGTCACCTATTTTTCCGAGGCAGTGCAGGCATTCATGCGCGGAGATGTCGGCGCAAAGGCCGCAGCCATAGAGAACGTCAGGAAGAGCGAGCATGAGGCGGATGTTTTGCGCTCCAAGATGATCAACGAACTTTCCGAAGGGCTGCTTCTGCCCCCTGACAGGGAAGACCTGATGCATTTTGTCAAGACCCTGGATAAAATCGCCGACTGGACCAACGGCGCCGCCAGGATCCTGGGATTCATCGAAGAGAGGCCCCCGGAGTCGATCCTAAAGAACATCGTTACGGCAACCGAGCTCATCTTTACCGCGATCTCAAAGCTCCGCGAAGGGATCCAATCGCTGACACAGAACGACCTTAAGAAGGCCTTGAGGGATTGTGAGGATGTTGACCGTCTTGAACACGATGCGGATGACCAGAAAAAGACGCTTATTGAAGCGATCATTCACGCGCGCCTTGAACCGACCAGCCTGTTGCTTTGCTACGAGTTGGCGGAATACCTGGAAGGCGTAACGGACAAGATAGAGGATGCGGCGGATTTCATCAAGGTAGTCGCCATCAAGGCAAAATAAATTCATGTTGCAGAAAAGTTTTAAGCTCAAGCTGATACTCTCGTATGTTTTCCTGGTAGCTGTTTCTTTCAGCTTTATTGCTTTTTTCCTGGATAGGAAACTGGAAGAGCAGTCTTTGGCCAGCATCAGATCTTCTTTGACCGAACAGGCACATCTGGTTTCCGGGCAGGTCAACGCAGAACTGCTCCGCAAGAAAGACACGGCGGCTTTTTCGGAGTTGATAAACAAACTCGGCTCGCGCATCAATGCCCGCGTTACCGTGATCGGCCGGGACGGAAAAGTGCTTGCCGATTCCCGGCGTTCCTACCCGGAACTTATGGAGATGGAGAACCATCTGAGCCGGCCCGAGATCCGCGCTGCCTTTGAGGGAAAGACAGGCTCGCAGATCCGTTATTCTTCGACCCTGAAGATCGATATGCTTTACCTTGCGATCCCGCTTGAAGAGGATAGCGCGGTAACCGGGGTGGTAAGGCTTGCCTTGCCGCTGAAAGATGTGTGCGCGACCCTTATGACTATCCGCAGGAGCGTTATTTTAAGCGTGGTTTTTGCGCTGGGCCTGGCATTTCTCCTGGGGTCGGTATTGGCGCAGGGGGTGGTCAAGCCCATTGCCAAGATCATCGGGGCGTCACGCAGGTTTGCGCACGGAGATTTCAGCCGCAGGATATACCTTGGTTCTGCCGATGAGATAGGGGAGCTTGCCGAGACGCTCAATAAAATGGCGCAGGATATCGAAGATAAGATCAGAGAAACGGAAGCGCAGAATGAACGGCTTAAGGCGATATTCCAGAGCATGATCGAAGGGTTGATCGTGCTCGACCTTAACGGCAGGATCGTCTCGGTCAACCCCGCGGCAGAGAGGATCTTCAGTATCAAGAAGGAAGACGTTGAGGGTAAGCTCCTGCTGGAAGCAGTGCGTAATAACGTCCTTGCCGAGATTATGCAGCAGGTGCTTCAGTCCGGGGAGTTC
>JAQTNB010000166.1 GCA_028714055.1 Candidatus Omnitrophota bacterium | reverse complement strand
GGGGTTTGTCAGCTACTTTTTGATCGTCTGGGATTTTACGCACTACGCGAAAAGCAAGAACATACCCGTAGGCCCGGGCCGCGGCTCTGCCGCCGGAAGCCTGGTAAGCTACCTTTTGGGCATTACGGACCTTGACCCTTTAAGATACGGGCTGCTCTTTGAACGTTTCCTTAACCCCGAGCGCATGGGGCTTCCCGACATAGACATCGATTTCTGTTACGAGCGCAGGCAGGAGGTCATCGAATACGTGACCAAGAAATACGGCCAGGAGAACGTCGCCCAGATCATCACCTTCGGGACGATGCAGGCGCGGGCGGCAGTGCGCGACGTGGGAAGGGTGATGGGTATAAGTTACGCCGATGTCGACCGCCTGGCAAAAATGATCCCGCCCGACCCCAATATGACGCTCAAAGACGCGCTTGAAGGCGAGGCAGAGCTTAAGAACCTTTACCGTAACGACCCCCAGATCACCAAGCTTATCGACACCGCGCTTATCCTTGAAGGCTTAAACCGCCATGCCTCGGTGCACGCGGCAGGCGTGGTCATCGCCGATAAGCCTTTGGACAATTACAGCCCGTTGTTTAAGACCGGCGACGATCAGATCACCACCGGTTACAGCATGGGTGTCTTGGAAAAGATCGGGCTGCTGAAGGTGGACTTTTTGGGCCTGCGGACCCTCACCGTTATCAGCGAGGCCGTCAAGCTCATCAAAAAGACCAAAGGCATCGACATCGATATCGACGGCCTTCCCCTTGATGATGCCAACACCTATAAGCTTCTTGCCGCCGCGCAGACGATCGGGGTTTTTCAGATTGAAAGTTCCGGGATGCGCGATCTGCTTAAGAAACTCGAGCCCAGCCGCTTTGAAGACCTGATAGCGCTCCTGGCGCTCTATCGCCCCGGCCCCATCGGCTCAGGCATGCTTGACGATTTCATGAAACGTAAGCACAAGCTTATCCCCATCAAATACGAGCATCCTTCCCTGGAGCCGATCCTGAAAGAGACCTACGGGATCATGGTCTATCAGGAGCAGATCATGCAGATCGCGTCTGCCATGGGCGGCTTTAGCCTGGCGCAGGCGGATATCCTCAGGAAGGCGATGGGCAAGAAGATCCCGGAAGTCATGGAGAAACAGCGCAAGAATTTCATCAACGGTTGCGTGAAAAACGGGGTCAAGGAATTGCTGGCGAACAGGATATTCGACCTGATCGAATATTTCAGCGGTTACGGTTTTAACAAGTCGCACTCCACGGCCTACGCGCTCATCTCTTACCGCACCGCTTATCTGAAGGCAAATTACCCGGTTGAGTTCATGTCGGCGCTGCTTACCTCGGAACGCGACAACACCGATAAGATCGTGGAATATATCAACGAAGCGACGCGCATGGGCCTGAAAGTCTTTCCGCCGGATATCAATGAGAGCGCCGCCCTGTTTGAGGTGATGGACCCCAAGTCCATACGTTTCGGGCTCCTGGCAGTGAAGAACGTGGGAGCGGGCGCGATCGATTCCATACTGCAGGCGCGCTCGCAGGAAGGAAAATTCACCTCGCTTGAAGACCTCTGCGCGAGGATCGACCTGAGGCTGGTGAACAAGAAGGTCCTGGAGAGCCTGATCAAGTGCGGGGCGCTGGACATTTTTAATATGCCGCGCGCCCAGATGGTGGCAAACTTAAGCGCCATCCTTGAAGTGGCTTCCAAGACCCAGAAAGAGCAGGCGCGGGGCCAGCTTTCCTTCTTTGACCAGGGTTCAAAGCTCGATACCTTCGCGCATTCCCTTAATAACAGCCTCCCCCAGGTAAAAGAATGGCCTGAGCCGCAGCTCTTGGCATTTGAAAAAGAGATGCTCGGGTTTTATGTCTCCGGCCACCCTCTGGCGCGTTACGCTTCCCTGTTGAAGCGTTTCACCTCGACCTCAACCTCCAACCTCCATCAGCATGCCGACGGAGAAGAGGTGAAGCTGGTCAGCCTTATCGCTAAAATAAAACAGACGTTGACGCGGGCAAAGCAGGAGAAGATGGCTATCCTGAAATTAGAGGACCTGGATGGGGTGCTGGAAGCGCTGGTATTCCCGGAGGCGTTCCAGAAAGTTTCCCGCTATCTTCTGCCTAATACCGTGGTCATGGTCAAGGGGCGCCTGAACCTCAAGGAGGATGTCCCGAAACTCATCATTTCCGACCTGTTCCCCGTCGAGCAGGTGTATAAGCTGATCACCGCATTGAACATCAACCTTTCCGGTATCCCGGAAAGCCTCTTTGAAAGCCTCAAATCCCTCCTGGCTTCTTCGCGCGGCACGATCCCCATCTACCTGCATGTGCATACCCCTGCCAAATCCCGGATGCAGCTTGTCGTGGGGGAGGGGTTCTATATCGCCCCATCGGAGCAGCTGATACAGGATATCGAGGGCCTCCTGGGGCGCGAACGCGTTTCCCTGGTAATTTAACCCCTCTTTAAATAATCCTTGACTTTGTAACTTTTTGCTGTTACTATACTTGCAACTATGTAACCGCAATAAAGGGGGGTGGAAAATGACGAAGAAAGACATAATCCTTAAGGTATCCGATGATACCAACCTCAAGCAGACGGATGTCAAGAAAGTCGTGCAAAAGACATTTGACTGCATAGTTGAAGCGCTTGTTCGAGGGGAAAAGATCGAATTGCGCAATTTCGGGGTTTTTAAGGTAAAGCAGAGAAAAAGCCGCACCGGAAGAAATCCCCGCACGGGCCAGGTAGTCCCCGTCCCTCCCAGAAAAGTAGTGGTTTTTAAGCCGGGCCTGGAGATGAAGGGTAAGCTCAAATAAGCACGCACGCAGCTCCGCAATCCGAACAACCGGTTAGACTTATCCAAATACAACGAGTAGCCCCTTTGTATTTATCCTCACGTCAATATGTTTAAGCGAATTCCCGGCACACGAGACATCCTTCCTCAGGAATCATCCCAATGGCAGGCATTAGAAAACCTGGCACGCCGGGTTTTCGGGCTTTATGCCTACCAGGAGATACGCACACCGCTCCTGGAGGACGCCGGCTTATATAACCGTTCGTTGGGAGAATCCACCGAGATCGTCCAGAAGCAGATGTTCCTGGTCCACAACAAAGAAGACCTGTATGCCTTAAGGCCCGAGGGAACGGCTTCGATCCTGCGCGCCTACATAGAAAATAACCTTGATAAATCGGCGGGGCTTTCCCGCCTGTATTATATGGGCCCGATGTTCCGCCTGGAGCGGCCCCAGAAGGGGAGGCTCAGGCAGTTCCATCATATAGGAGCTGAAGTCATCGGTTCAACAGAGCCTCAGGTCGATATCGAAGTCATCTCTCTGAGCATGGGACTGCTTGATGCATGGGGGGTAAAGGGTTCTGAGCTCCTGGTGAACAGCCTGGGGTGCGCGAAAGACCGCAAAAATCTGATGCAGATGCTGGGAGGGTCGCTTAAATCAAGGCTGCATGAGCTCTGCGATGACTGCAAGATCCGCGTTGAGAACAATGTGCTGCGCGTCCTGGACTGCAAGCAGGAGATGTGCCGTAAGATCGTCGCCGGGCTTGAGGTAGGCCAGAAGCATCTGTGCGGCGATTGCAACGCGCATTTTTCAAAGGTACTCGCGGGGCTCAGGCACTTAGGGATCCCCTTTAGCGTAGAGCCGATGCTGGTGCGCTGGCTGGATTACTACACTCGCACGGTCTTTGAGATCAAGCACAAGAGCCTGGGGGCGCAGGATGCCATCGGCGCAGGCGGAAGATACGACGGGTTGTCGGTTGAGCTTTCCGGCCCGCAAACCGGCGCCATGGGTTTTGCCTTC
>JAQTNB010000165.1 GCA_028714055.1 Candidatus Omnitrophota bacterium | reverse complement strand
GCGAAGTGAAGCTCCGCGGGCTATCCCCTCTTGAAAGGCACAATTGCATTCCTCCTCCGGGTTTAAACCCGGGGCTTCCTGTCGGGGGATTGAAAAGGTCGGTGGGGCGTGTTATAATGAACCGGCTAACTGAATACAATGTCCCTGTAGCTCAGTTGGATAGAGCATCTGCCTTCTAAGCAGAGGGTCGCGTGTTCGAATCACGCCAGGGACACTCTGATGAGGTATTATGAAGCCGTGGATGAAGGTTTTGGCCATTGCGGCCGTGTTGGCTGCCGTGGTATTTACCGCAGCAAACGTATTCCTCGTTTTCCAGGGCAAAGCGCTGCTGGTTTCCCTTCTTAAGCAGGCAACCGGCAGGAACGTCACGTTAGGGTCCCTGGAGCTTATACCTCCTTTGCAGTTCAACCTCAGGGACCTCCAGATCGAAGGTATTTTAAAGGCCGAAAGCATCAGCATCACCCCGGGTTTTCTGGGGCTCATCGCCGGAAGGATCTCCGTCAACAGCCTTACCCTGGTCAAACCGGAATTCATCTACGAAAAAGACGGCTCCGGGCCTGCCGCGTTTCGCCCGCCTGCCTTCCTGGAGAAGCTGATCATCGGGCGCCTCAATGTCCGTGACGGCGCGCTCACCTTTATCGACCACGGTGTCGGCCTGGAAGGGATCGTGCTTCATGTCAACAGGATCAACGTCACCTTAGTCAACAGCTACGTCCCTCCGAAATCCCTCTTGAGCAAATTTGAGCTTACGGGCAAGATCCCCTGGGAGGGCGGAGGAGAAGAGGGATCAATCGAGCTGGAGGGGTGGCTCGATATACTGAAAAAAGACATGCAAGCGACGCTTAACCTGACCGGCATAGACGGCATATACCTGTATCCGTATTATTCAAGCTGGGTGGATATCGAAAAAGCGCGTATAGAGAAAGCAAAGCTCAATTTCACCAGCAGCATCCAGGGGCTTAATAATAACATCACCGCGCACTGCCGCCTTGAATTGACGGATATCGTGCGCAAGCCCCGGCCGTCGGATGTCCCGGCGGAAAGGGCGGAGCGCATTACCGACGTGGTGCTCGATATTTTCAGGGCCTTAAACGAGGGGAAGATCGTGCTCGATTTCACCATCAGGACCAAGATGGACCGTCCGGAGTTCGGCCTGGGTGATATCCAATCCGCGGTCAAGGATACGATCGTCAGCGCCCGCAAAGGCAAAGGGCCCGATCCCTCGATGATCCTGGCGGTGCCGCTGAAGGTCCTGGAAGGGACGATCAAGGGCGTTGCCGACGTTTCCCGGGCCATGATCGACGGGTCATATGCCATCGGCAAAGAGCTCAAAGACGTCTTTGAGGAAACGTTTAAAACAGAATAGTTCTTTTCGCGTGCGGGGCGTGGCTCAGCTTGGCTAGAGCGCTTGCTTTGGGAGCAAGAGGTCACAGGTTCAAATCCTGTCGCCCCGACTTAAAACAGATATTACAAGGCCGGCGTAAAAGGCGCCGGGGAAAATTGTCCTCTTTCTTAAGGCCCTATTATCCAATTTTGCGGAAGCTGGGTTTTCCGCTTCTTCTTGCCGCCGTGATCCTGGCGCTTTACCGGCCGATGTTCGGTTATCCGTTTATCTCGGATGACTGGATTGCCCTGCATCAGTTTTCCACCATGGGTTTGCGGGAATCATTGCAGTATATTTTCAAATTCAGCACCGTTTTTGACTATCGCCCTCTCGGTTACCTGTATTCTTTCCTGGTCTTCAAGGCCTTCGGCTTGCAGGCCCCGGTTTTCAGGGCCTTCCTTTTATTTTTTCATTTCTTGAACGGCATCATTCTTGCCCGGGTCATCGAAAGGATATTGCATGAGCGGTTTATCGCGCGGGTCGCGGCCATCATGTATGTTGCCTCTACGGCAGTGCATCTGCAGCCTTTATCCTGGCCTTTTATCGGTATCTCCGACCTGGGAGGGATGTTTTTCTTTCTTTTGTCGTTCTGGTTCTTTTTGCAAAACCGGCGGGTATTTTCAGTTTTGTTTTTAGGCGCTGCCTTGTTTGTCAAACCTTCCACGTGCATGCTGCCGGTAATTCTTTTTATATACCTGGTCTCCGGCATGGAAGGAGAGCGGCTTTCTTTTAAGGAGGCGTGGAAGAAGTTATGGCTGCATTTTATGATGCTGCTGCCGTTCACCGTCTCCCTGATCTTTTACGCAGGTATTTCTATTTCTAATAATTTGGAGCGGTTTTCGCCTTCTCCGGTTGACCTGTTCCGGAATAGCTTTTATTTTTACTATAAGGCGCCGTTCACCCTCTTTCCTTCCAACCCCGGTTTTGCCGTTATCGCCATGCTCTTGGCCTGCCTTGTGTTTTTCAGGCGCGGGAAACGTTTTGGATCGGGGGCTGCCGTCCCCGGAGGTAGGCGGGCATGCGCATTTATATTCTCATGGTTTATCATAGCGTTGGTCCCGGTTGCTGTCTTGCGGAATTCCGCAGAATTAAGTTATTACCTGACATATTCATGGCCCGCGTTTTTGCTCCTGTTTTTGTTTTTTTTCCGCCGGGCCCTGCGGTGTTTTGATTACAGCGCGCAAAGAGAGAAATTTTTCATATTCTTGCTTGCGTGTTTTTTCGTTTTTTCTTCCGGGGTCTATCTTTATAGCGAGGATAGTAAGAAGCTGGACAGCAAAGAGCAGATGGTCCGCGGCGCCTATTTTCTCAACACGATCCGGCCGAGGCTTCAAAACGCCTGGCCCGCGCTCCCCGAAAAGGTTACGTTGGTATTCACGGGGATTGACAGCAACATCAATATCTACTGGTATTTTGCCCAGGCTCATCATGCGCTGCGCACCTGGTATGGAAACGAGACGATCGAGGTATGCAAACTCGAAGACATTTTTTTTACGCCGTCAGGGATGATATTTGATCCTTCCGATGACTGCGGCTTGATCATACAGCCGGATAGCGGCACTCATTTTTATCTGGTCGATTGGAACAAGGGCGATCCTGTCCTGAGGGCAACCACCCCAAAGGAGCTTCAGGAACTCAGGGCTGTCCTGTAAAGGCAATCGTATGCAAAAGAAAAAACCTGTTTCCGTGCGCACCACCTTGCGGCAGAAGGCCGCGCTTATCATCTTTGGCCTGTGCTTGTCTATGTTTTTGCTGGAGGCGGGCCTGCGTGTCGGCGGCTTTGTCCTCCTTTCCGTGCAGGAATACCGTAACCGCGCTTCGCTGCGGCAGAAAAGCACCTGCAGGATCTTATGCCTCGGTGAATCTACGACGCTCAATCAATACCCTGCCTTGCTTGAAAAAGAGCTCAATAAACGGACTGAGAAGATAAAGTTCAGCGTGATCGATAAAGGGATCAGCGGGGCGAACACCTCGGTTATCCTGGCACAGCTTGAATCAAATCTCGATAAATACCATCCCGAGATCGTGATCACCATGATGGGGATCAATGACGGGCATCCCAGCCAGCCTCCCGGATTTTTTACCCATCCCGATAACCCGCGTTTCTTTGAGACCTTCCGGATCCATAAATTGGCGATGCTTCTGTGGGCGCACATGAAATCCAAAGCAGCCGGAGAACATAGGCCTCTGGTTGCGGAGCCGGCGGCAGGATCTTCGCCTGAACAGATCCCGGTTAAAGCGATCGACGAAAAGGGCCTTTGCGATGCCGCGCAAGCCTATCAGAAGGGCGGTAAGCTGAGCCAGGCAGAGGAAGCCTTTAAAGAAGTGCTGAAGATAAATCCGGATAGCCTCCGGGCAAATATCGGTTTGGGGTTGAACTACAGGCTGCAGAGGGAAGAATCGAAGGCAGTGGATT
>JAQTNB010000164.1 GCA_028714055.1 Candidatus Omnitrophota bacterium | reverse complement strand
ATCCCCCTTTTATCGAGGATCTCCTTAAGCCGCAAATAATTGTGGCGGGTAACGGGATTATAATATCCCAAGCGCATGCTATTTGCCTTTGCATAATGCCTGACTGCTTCCCTGCGCTTACCCATTTCTTCATATACGACAACGAGGGCGGCATGCGCTTCCTGGGAACCGCCGCTCAGCTCAAGGACTTTCTTAAAACAATTTTCTGCCTCTTGATATCGGCCCTGATGATTGTAATTCCATCCCAACTCGAAATATGCCCGGCCGTTCTCGGGATCAACCTTGACTGCCTGCCGGTAAACCGTTTCTGCCTTATCAAACTCCTGCATCAACCGGTATGAATTACCCAGTTCTATATAGGCCCAATAATGAGAAGGGTTCAGCGCAATGGTCTTTTCAAGCAGTTTTTCCGCTTTATCGTAATCACCCAAAAGCTTGTTTGCCAGCGCAAGCCGGAAGTAGGCAAGCGGATTGCGGGGATTTATTTTTGTCGCGGCCTCAGCAGCTTTTGCCGCATCTTCAAAATATACGCCTTCTACCATATACGTCCAGGCAAGCTCGATAAGCGCCCGGTCATTGCGAGGTTCAAGCTCTAGGACCTTCTTAAAGCTTTTCTCCGCCAGCCGGTAGTCCCCTTCTTCGAGATATCTGTGCCCTTCCTGCATACATGCTTCAACACCGGAACAGGAAACATCCGCAGCCCCTATGAACGCGGGATACTCTTTGCTCTCCGGCTGAACGCTGCTTTCAGGCGGACGCTCAGGCTTTGCCTGAACGTCCGGCGCAGCCGGAGTGCTCGGCGAAGCCGGAGTAACCGGTCCCCTTAAAAAACCTTCACGCGCGCGAGTTTGCAGATGCAGCCACAGCAGCCGGGCCAGCTTATACTCTTTGAAATCCCTGAAGAAAAATCCTATCTTTGAAACGTGCGGGTATTCGTAAGGAAGGTGTTTACATAAATCGTTGACCCCCATCATGGCTATGACCATGTTGGGCTTATATTCATCAAGGTAGCGCTCTACGTTCTCAAGCAGATAGGTGGTAGTGGCGGGTATCCCTTTATTAATGACCTGAAAGCGCACGCCGGCATTGCGCTTGTTCAGGATCCTTTCCAGCTGGCTCGGATAGGAATCCCCGCCGCCGAAGGCGGTCGTCGATTCACCCAGGCAGAGGATCACGTATTCCCCTTTTTGCTTAAGCGATACCGAGTTACGATAATCCTGCTGGAGTAAAAACAGGGATCCTCCGGCGCGCAGGCCCGTTTCCAGCAATATCAGGAACAAAACTGCGCCTAAAAATATCAGCGCTACCTTATGCCGGAACCTGGTCAAATGAGGCGTTTTTCTTTCTTCCGTATCTTTCATATCACGGCGATTGCCCGGCGCCTTCCTGCGCCAGGGTAAGTTTACGGGTAAACTCCGGGTTAAACCGGTATCCCGATGCGTATGCCCGGCGGAAATGCTCCTGCGCCAGGCGATACTGGCCTATCTCATAATAGGCAACGGCAAGGTTGGCGTGCGCGACGATATGCTGAGGGAACATCTCCAGCGCTTTTTGATAATTCCGCACTGCTTCCTGCGGAGACCCGGAATTCATATGCGCGACCCCGCTATTCACGTACGCCTCCGCCAGGAAAGGATTTGCTTGAAGGGCCCGCCGGTATGACAGGAGCGCATCGTCGTATTTTTTCTCGGCCAAAAAGAGGTTCCCGAGATTAAAGTGGGCTTCGGCCAGGTCAGGCTTTATGCTCAGGGCCTTGCGGTAAGCCGCGGCCGCGTCATCCCTTCTTTCCATCTGCGCGTATGTCACGCCGAGGTTATTATGGGTCAGGGCATCCTGCGGGGCCATGGCAAGCGCCCTCTCAAAGAACGATAAGGCGTCTTCGAACTTCCCCGCCTGCCGGTAGAGGTCGCCCATCTTCGCCTGGACGCGCGGATTATCGGGAGATACCTTAAGGGAAGCACTCCAGAAGCTTATCTCATCCTGCCAGTCTTCATTACGCACCATCGTCCGCAAAGAAAGCGCGAACACAACAACCAGAAAAAACAGCACGAACAACCGCATGTATAAGCTGTTACGCACCGCGTATTTTTCATACAGGAACGCAAAGCAGATACCGGCAAGGATCGCGGAAAAATAAAGATACCGCTCTCCTACCAGGCAGCATATCGCCACCGGGCTGTAGGTCGGCAGAAGGAAGAGCATAAAAACCGCCAGCCCGAAAAAAACCGCCTTTGCCTTTTTAAACAAAAACGGCAGCAGCGCCAGGAGCGTAAAAAGCAGGATGACCTCAAGCGTCAGGGCGGCCTTTTCCACGCGGAGCGTCTCATGGAAAAGGCTTAAATTCCCGGGCCAGAGGAGTATCGCAAGGTTTGAATATAGCGAATGCGCTGCGGTCAACAACGGATTGTTCCAGGATACCTCGCTCCCCGTTTGGCTCGCCAGAGACCGGGCCCGCGCTATAAACGGCGCCTGTACAAAAAGCAACTTTAAGCCCAGGACCGCCATAAACGGGATCCAGGACTTCCAGCGCGCACGCCACGTCCCGGACGTAAGGTCAAAAAGAATGATCAGCGCGGGGAATAACAGGTAAAAGCCGAATGACCCCAGGACCGTATACGAAAAAACGCATAGAGAAACGACGTACGGCCCCCGACGGAAGCTACGTTCGCCGAAGGCCCTCTGATAGATCAGGAAGTTAGAAAAAAGGAAAGCCGCAATGACCAGATACGGCCTGCCCGAAACCCAGGCGACCGCTTCGGTATGGATAGGATGGACCGCAAAGATAAGCGCCCCCAGAAAACTTGCGGGCCTGGAAAAAAACGTGCGCAGGAAGAAAAAGGCCAAAACAACATTCAGGCAATGCAGGAGAACGTTGGTAAGATGATAGGTAAAGGGCCTGGCTCCCGCCGCCAGGAAATTCAGCGACATAAGCAACATGGAAGGATTAAGCAGAAAGCGCGCGGGAAATGCTAGTAACGGGTTTCGGGAGATCGTGGTGATGTCGTCGGAGACAAAGGCGTTGTCAAGCGAGTTGGCATACACCAGGAAGGATGCCGCGATCAAGGCGAGGAGCATAAAAAACGGAGATTTATCTCCGGCCTGTTTTATTTCTGCGGAAGCAACGATAGAAAAGGAGGGTGCCCGGAAAAAACCTGGCATAAAAAGGGGCTATGCTCCCTTTCCCTTAGGAGGGTTATTTGAAATATTCATGGCTGTATTGACGAAGCTGGCAATCTCGCGCCTGTCCTGGTCATCGATCTTAATGAACTCGATCCCCAGCCGGTATTGGTCTTTATCCAAAAGGATGTTATAGCGCACTTCCCCGGTAATCTCAACCGGCCCATAAAAGCTTACGTCATCCTTATCGACCTTAAATAACGTGAAGCGGATCAAAAGGACCGTGCCGCTGGTGATCGGGTAGTTCGTGATGGCTGCCATCCCCCCTTCGCTTAAATCGACAACCGTTGCCTGCACTTCTTTGTCGGAAGTGAGCATCCGTGCAGAGAGGGGCTCGTTCACGCGGTAAACCACCGTCAGGCTTACCCGCGCGCGCTTAAACCGCCTTCTGTCGCTTCCTTGAAAAGAGGGATCTTCTGGCATCATCGGCCTTTCTCGTAATCACTCCGTCTGGAGTTGTATGTATTGTACCTGTATACGGGCCATTTTTCAACTAAAATATTGCTATCCGCCGGGGTTGCCTTCGCGTGATTTCGCGGTGACGTTGAATTCCATATAAGGCGCGCACATAAGCCTTGTCTGGGCATCAAGCGCAGGCGTAGATCCCAGGACCAGCACGATCAGGGGGACCAATATCCACTCCAGGAC
>JAQTNB010000163.1 GCA_028714055.1 Candidatus Omnitrophota bacterium | reverse complement strand
TAATTGGGGATACTTTGGCCGTGATGGTCAACCGAGCCCCTGAGGATGCAGTGGGCATACGGGTTGCCGGAGGTCTTTACCTCCCAGCCGCGGTAAATAAACACATGCGGCGCCTGGGCAGCCTGAATGGAGTTGAACATCACGTTCAGATCGCCGCTGGTGGGATTCTTCATGCCGGCCGGGATATCCAGGCCGCTGACCGTCAGGCGGTGCTGCTGGTTCTCAACGGAGCGCGCTCCGATGGCGACATAGCTGAGCAGGTCTTCCAGGTACGGATAATTCGCGGGATACAACATCTCATCGGCAGCGCTTAAGCCGGTTTCCGCGAGGATGCGCAGATGCAGCCTGCGGATCGCGGTGATGCCGGCGACGATATTCGGCGCCTCACTCGGGTCAGGCTGATGCATCATCCCCTTATAGCCTTGCGCGGTCGTGCGGGGCTTATTGGTGTAGATGCGCGGAACAAGCACCAGGTTTTTTTCCACCTTCTTCTGCAAAGCCGAAAGGCGCCGGGTATACTCATACACCGCTTCCTCGTTATCGGCAGAACAGGGGCCGATAATGACCAGGAACTTTCCGCTTTTGCCTTTGAGGATATCAATGATCTCTTTATCGCGCCGCTGCTTTGCCTTGCGCAGCGCCGGAGTTGAGGGCATCGCTTCAATGATCTCGGCAACCGTGGGGACCTTACGGATATAATCGAAACTCAATCTTTCACCTCGCATTTATTGCACAACTCGGGGTCAAGACTTGAGCGTTTCACTCCCAATAGTCTTGAGGCGATCCAGCGGAATAAGAAACCTTCCAGGGGGACCTTGCATTTCCTGCAACGGCTCTTTTTGGCAAAGGCAAGTTCATATGCCTTCCGGGCGAGCTCCCGCTCCTCTTCGCTATTATATTCAGGTAACAGCACCTTAGTGTTAAAGCCTTTAAAGAGCCGGTAGAAAAAAACATAAAATAACAGGTTCTTTCGCTGCGCGTTGTCTATGGCAAGGTGCGCGGCATACCCCAGGCCGAAAACCAAAGGCGCGGCCGAAGAAGAAACAGCCGCATAGATAAGGATACCCAGGGCGATCTCCCAGGAATGCAGGAAGACATATACCCTTCCCGACATCGTGGCGAGCCCGTTAAAAAAGGCGCTGGCATTGACCGTACGCTTAAAACAAAATACGTAGTCCAGGAGATGGTCCAGGTCAAGGAATATCCCGGAGACGAAAAACAACAGGGAAAACCTAACATTACCGGTCACGGCAAAGGTGACCGCGGTGCCGATCAGGGAAACGATAAGATGCGCGGCCAGGTCCCAGATGATGCGCGGAAAGATGTTCAGCGAAGTGATGAATTTCTTTTTTGCCATAGCCGGTTACCTGCTTAAAAAATCCCCACGGCTTTTGGCCGTGGGGATCTTGATCATGCTGACCCGTAAATGCCCCTTAATCTCCGTAAGCTGTAGTGGTATATTCACCATAGATACCAAGGATGTTCTTTGCGTCATAATCAACGTATTTGACCTTGGTGATCTTGCCGTTATCCATGGCAGCCTTGATACTGCAATCGCCGGTAGCAACCATGCCTAAGATTGAAGTGGCCTTGGAAACCCCGACCTTGCTGTATGAACCCGGTTCGCCTACCGCGACAGGCGCTTTGACTTCGGTGTAAAGCATGCCGGTCGGCAGGACGCTTGCGCAACCCGACAACAAAAATGCCGCTAACAACACCAACGCTATGCCCCTATACATTCGACACCCCCTTTCCTAAAAAATGCTCAAAAACCTTGTGTGAATTATTATACGCTGCCAAAATGAAACTGCAAGCGTTTTTAAAAAGAAAACGCTTTCCCAAAACGCATGATTTAGCCTTGAAATCCGCCAGAT
This sequence comes from Candidatus Omnitrophota bacterium, assembly GCA_028714055.1. Taxonomy (GTDB): domain Bacteria; phylum Omnitrophota; class Gorgyraeia; order Gygaellales; family Profunditerraquicolaceae; genus JAQTNB01. Next base: position 1,975 of record JAQTNB010000163.1, on the reverse strand, counting down.
ATCAGGCATACTTTCATTAGCGTTTACTTGTTAACAACAGGGAGGTAAGCAAGGATAGCGAGAGCTACTGAGGCCTATCACCTACAGAGGACCCCGATCAGCACGAATCGGGGTTTTTTGTTGGTATGGCCTTATTCTAACTTGTTGCGGCTCAAAGGGTAACCATTGTCCCGGGCTGCCTTCTTTTCATGCTGCTCCATCCGGCATAAAAGGATCGCAAAAAGAGTAGGGATGGGAAGTATCCAGGTCAGGCTGTATTCCTGATACGTCTGCAGGACATACACCCCGTTAAGCAGCACCACAAAAAGCCAGAGGAGCTTACGCGTAATATGGAGCTTGAACCCGTCACAGAAGGAAAAACAGACAAAAAGAATATAGATGCTCAACCCGATGTATTGCATGATATATTTCTGAGCCATCTTTCCTCCGTTTTAGCAGCCCTGCATCGCGTACGGGCATTGTGAATACGCGTAATCCCGCTTTAAAAGGTCCCGTATCGGCACACAGTTAAACCGCTTGCCTGAAACCGTAACCTGGGGGCCGAGCCTCTTTTCGTAAACCTTACACTCAAAGGTCCCGTTAGCCTGCTCCGCAAGGTTAACGCAGGGGTCGCCGTCAAAAGCTCCGCAGCAGGCCCCGCATTTGCGGCAGGCCGCTTCATGGCGCTCTTCCTGCTCCCTTAATTTTTGCTCATACCTCTCGCTCACAGGAAGCCTCTCTTCTATAAATCAATGCCTAATTTGGCGACAATGACTTTACCGCATAGCGCGGGTCCGGATCGTAAGCTCATCCCGCGCTTCCTGGCCACAAACGTTACGGTTTTATCCGCCCTGACGCATGCGCCCGGAGCCCTGCCGGTCGTGGCATCGAGCCCTGAGGGAATATCCACCGCGATAACGAATGCCCCGGAGGCATTGATCGTTTCAATCAGCGTTTTATAGATCCCCCCTGCCGCTCCTGTCAAGCCGACACCAAGCAGGGCATCAATAACGCACGCGCACATCTTTAACCTGCGCCTGAGGAGAGCAAAGTTCTTTTCGTTTACCTCAACAACCGGGCACCCGAGCTTCAAGAGGATGCGCAAGTTCAGGCGCGCCTCTTCGTTCTTGACCTCGCGGGCCTTGCCGGCAAGGAACACCTGCGGCCTGATCCCGGCGGCCAAAAGATGCCGGGCAGCGCAAAATCCGTCTCCGCCGTTATTTCCTTTGCCGCAGAAAACCGCTATCCCGGCCTTCTTATCTTTAAGATACGCGACAGCCTCTTTTGCAACCGCACTGCCGGCGTTCTCCATCAACAACAACACCGGCATGCCGAAACGCCTTTGCGCGCGCAGGTCAATGGCTTTTGACTGGGCGGCGCTAAGCTGGCGTTGTTTAGGGTGCGCGCGCATGGCTGTCTTAAAAAAGCCCCGGGGTTTGGCCGGAGACAATGTTCTCCCTCAACCGCCGATATGTGCCGGGGCCATACTCTTCGGAAGAGTCCGGCCGGAAAGCTTCGGGTGCGCGGTAATATGAATTATCGTAAAGCACCCCTTCAATGACCAGGCGCGGATGCGTATATACCGCCGGAACAAGGAAACGCTCCGGCATATTCTCCTCGTCATACTGGCAGAATGCCATAAAGCGGCTGCGCTTCAGGAAATTATTCAATTCCGATTCGTATTCGGGGACCTTGGCTGCGCCGGGAGGATTTTCAGCAGCCCAGCTGATGTCGCCTGCGCCGCGCAGGCCGTAGAAACCGGATTTGAGCGCCTCATAGTGGGCCTCACTTATCAGGTCAATGGTCCGCACCGGAGAAAAGAACCTCTCCCGCAGATAGAGCTCTTCTTTCTTCAGGAAAACCAACTGCCCCGAACGCATGCAGGATTCCGGATATATCCTCTGCGCGCGAAGCTGCCGGCAGACCTCTTCCTGGTCGCCGAAGGAATCCACGTAAACGCAACGTTCGTTTGTCTTAAGGCCGATGGAAAAATACG
>JAQTNB010000162.1 GCA_028714055.1 Candidatus Omnitrophota bacterium | reverse complement strand
GCGCCGGGGACCCTTCCGCAGGAGGGCCGACCCGCGGCAAGATCAAGACCGCAGAGCTCATCATCACTGCTGCCGTCACCGAGTTTGAGCCTCAGGCTTTGGGAGGCAAGGCCGGTATCGGAGGGGGCGGAGGAGTGGGCAGCGGCATATTAGGCGGGGTGATCGGCGGCGCGCTCAACAAGGCGCACATGGCCCTTGATATCCGCATCGTGGATACCTCTACCTCCGAGGTCCTGGCGGCAACGCGCGTGCAGGGACAGGCAACGGATATTGCCGGCGGCGTCGGCATGGGATTTTTAGGAAGCTGGGGATTGGGGGCGGGCCTTTCGGCATACGCCAATACCCCCATGGAGAAGGCGATCCGCATCTGCATCATCGAGGCGGTGAAATATATTTCGCAAAGCATACCGGCAGCGTATTACAAATACTAAAACTTCTACAATGGCAGCCGTTGGCAGCAGAAAAACCGTCTATAACGGAAAGCTGATACATCTTGAGGTTGATACGCTGCGCCTGCCTAACGGCTTTGCTATCGAGCTTGAGCTTATCCGGCACCCGGGAGCAGCCCTTATCGTGCCTTTCATTTCCGCCGGCCGCATTATCATGCTGCGCCAGTTCCGCGCCGCGGTAAACTCCTATCTTTACGAGCTTCCGGCCGGTACGCTTAATAAAGGAGAATCTGCGCTTTCCTGCGCCAAAAGGGAGATCGTAGAGGAGACCGGGTATCGCGCCCGCACATTTACGCGGGTGGGGGAGATCTATCCTGTTCCCGGCTATTCTACCGAACGCATCGTTGTGTTCAAGGCCCAAAACCTTTCCTCCTGCCCGGGGGTTCCGGAAAAGGACGAAGTGATCGAGCGGCACCCGATGCCGGTGGCAGAAGCCAGGAAGCTTTTCAGGCAGAGAAAGATCAAAGACGCAAAAACGATCTGCGCCCTTGCGTTGTGCGGGCTGATAGGATAAGACGATGAGCGGGATTTTCGGGGTGGTGAGCACCAGGAAGGATTGCACGGAAGACCTCTTTTACGGGACGGATTATCATTCGCATCTGGGCACCGGTTACGGGGGCATGGCGGTCGTCGGCGAAGATTTCGTGCGCCAGATCCACAATATCAGCCAGTCCCAATTTAAGTCTAAATTCTTCGAGGATTACCGGCGCATGCAGGGGAACAAAGGCATCGTCGTCATCAGCGCCTTTGACGAGCAGCCGGTCTACCTCCAGTCCAAATTCGGCCCTTTCTGCATCGTGACCAACGGCTTTATTGAGAATGCCGAAGAGCTTGCCGGCCGCCTGCTCAAGCAGGGGATATCGTTCAGCGAAGTCTCAGGGGGCCTGATCAATGCTGCGGAGCTGGTGGCCAAGCTGATCACCCGGGGCAAGAGCATCGTGGACGGGATCCAGTATATGTTCAGCCAGATCGAGGGGTCCTGCTCGCTTCTCCTGCTTAACAGGGACGGGGTGTATGCCGCCAGGGACAGGCGCGGGTATACTCCGCTTGTGCTGGGGAAGGGCGCCGGCACCTGGGCAGTCACGACGGAAAGTGCCGCGTTTATCAACAGGGGCTTTACCATAACCAAATACCTTCGCGCGGGAGAGATCGTCCTTCTTTCTGAGCATGGCGTTGTCCAGAAGGCAAAAGGGTTTCCTCTCGCTCAGATCTGCACGTTTTTATGGATATATACGGGTTTTCCCGCTTCCAGTTACGAAGGCATAAACGTAGAGTTGGTGCGCGAGAATTGCGGGAGGCTGCTTGCCCGCAGGGACAACGGTATCGGCGCGGATGTCGTATGCGGCATCCCCGATTCCGGGATAGGACACGCGCTCGGCTATGCGATGGAATCGGGGGTCCCTTACCGCAGGCCGCTGGTGAAATACACGGCCGGTTACGGCCGCAGCTACATCCCTTCTTCGCAGGACACCCGGAACCTCGTCGCTAAGATGAAGCTCGTGCCCGTGCGCGAAATAATCAAAGACAACCGCATTGTCGTGTGCGAAGATTCCATAGTCAGAGGGACCCAGCTGAAGAATTTTACCATCAGGAAATTGTGGGAGGCAGGCGCGCGCGAGATACACGTGCGGCCCGCCTGCCCTCCGCTTATGTTTCCCTGCCGGTTTAACCGCTCCACGCGCAGCGTAAAGGAACTGGTCGCCCGCAGGGCAATACGCAAGCTTGAAGGGAAGAACAAGCACGATATTACACGTTACCTTGACCCGGAATCAGCCGAATACGGCCGTATGGTTGACTGGATCGCCAAGGACATCGGGGTGACCAGCCTCAGGTACCAGCGGGTCGACGACATGATCGAGGCGGTCGGGCTGCCCCGGGAAAATCTATGCCTTTATTGCTGGACGGGGGAATGCCCCCGGGCAAAAGGCTATGGTCGTTCAAAACGGAGGTCACGCAGATGAAAGATTTCAAGATCATTCTGGCGGCGTTAGCCCTCGGGTTTTCCATATTGATCATCGGCATATTCACCATCGCGGTGTTCAATTACATCTCGTTCCTGAAAGAGCAGAACTACGCGTTGATGGATGTGATGAACCATAACATCTTTCAGCTGCAGAAGAGTATCGGCGCCATCGAATCGGAGGCCCTGATGCAGCAGTTGGTCGATCTGAAGGCGGAGAACCTGCAGTTGAAAAAGGAAAACGACCGGCTTGGCGCGCTCGTCGAGCGCCTTGGCGGAAAAAAGCGTGCCAGAAAAACGCAAGAGCCCGCGGCGGTCAAAGAAGAGGCGCAAAAGCAGCCAGGCGAGGGCAACCGGGGGTTCTTGTTCAGAAGAAGCCAAGAACGCCGGTAAAAAAGGAGGGTGTATGAGTGTGAAGCGTATGGTATGCGCAGCGGTAGCGCTTGCGGTCCTGTGTATTGCAGGCATCAGTTATGCCGAGCCTTCATTTAAACTTGGATTTTCCGAACGCGCCCGCCACGAATATTGGAAAGATATCTTTGATAACAACGACGATGTGCTGGATAACCGTAATTTTTTCAGGTTTAAGACCTCCGCATGGCTTGATGCCCAGATAAGCAAGGATTTTAAGGCGTTCGTCAAGTTTTCAAACGAGAACAGGGCATATACCTATTGGGGTGTCAATACCACCGGCAACAAGGATTTTCATTATGACGCAAACGAAATCGTTTTCGACAACCTCTATTTTGACGTCAACAATATCCTGGGCGCGCCTTTTGACCTGAGGATCGGACGGCAGGATTTGCTCGGGGCATACGGGGAAGGTTTTTTGATCATGGAGGGGACCCCGCAGGACGGCTCGCGCACGTTTTATTTTAATGCCGTCAAGGGCGTCTGGCGCGTCAACGACGTCAACACGCTCGATTTTATCTATATCAATAACCCGCGCGACGATGTCTTTTTGCCGGCCCTGAACGAAGACAAGGCTCCGCAAAACTTGAATACTACGGATGAAGAAGCGTATGTATTGTATTGGAAGAACAAGGGGCTTCAAAACCTTTTGCTTGAAAACTACTATATTTACAAGCGGGAGGACGACGACGGAGGCAGGGGCCTGCAGGGAGAGAAGAGCAGGATCAACGCCCTCGGCTCTTATGCAAAATACAGCTTTGCGCCCTGGACCTTGCGCGGGCAGTATGCCTATCAGTTCGGCAAATACGGCACCAGGGACCGCAGTGCCATGGGCGGGTTTGTTTATCTTGACCGGGCCTTTGAAGACGTGCAGTGGAAGCCCGTGGCAAGCCTGGGGTTCTCGTATCTTTCCGGAGACAAGCGGAATTCTTCCAAGGTCGAAGCATGGGACCCTCTTTTTTCGCGCTGGCCGTGGGTCTCGGAGATCTACGTCATGAGCATGGGGACGGAAACCGGGGTGCTTGGTTACTGGACGAACGTCCAGGTATG
>JAQTNB010000161.1 GCA_028714055.1 Candidatus Omnitrophota bacterium | reverse complement strand
GAGCTTTGCAAGCATCATCTTCCTGTTACGCCAGCACAAATACTGGCGGAACGCGCGGTCAAAACCGGAGCTTGCCCCTCGGTGACGGCAGACTGCCGCAGGGCAATAGAACGCCTTCCAGCCTTTTAAGCGCGCGCGGCAGGCCAGGTCCACGTCCTCGACAAGAAAAAAGAAACGCTCGTCAAAGTACCCGGTCTCTTCACGGATATCTTCCAGCATGGACCGGCGTAAAAAGGCCGCGGCCGCGCAGGCCCCGATGAGCGGATTTTTCGCTACGCCTCTTTTGCCGTCGGCAGCGCCTTTGCCGATATCATAGAACCGCTTTAAAACGCGGGAAACGAATATGCCGGTCGAATATATCGTTTTGCCGTCTGCCTGCATGATCTTGGGCTGCACGATCCCTGTGTTATCCGGCAGGCCCTTGATACAAGCCATTGCCTCCCTGATAAAACCGTCCTCCAGCAGCGTATCGCAGTCAAGCACAAGCACCCATTCGCCGCGCGATGCGGCGATCCCCTGATTACGGGCATGGCAGGCGCCGAGGTTACGGCTGTTCTCTATCAGCCTGACGCCGGGATAACGGCTCTTGAGCAGCCCGGACGTATGGTCCCTGGAGGCGTTATCAACCACCAGTATCTCGGTCCCTGCCGCCTCCTGGCGCAGCACCGATTCGATACAGGCGCTGACCTGCTCCGCGCAATTATAGGTTGAAACTATGACTGAAAGCACGGTGTAATTCCTCCAACTCCTGCGGGCTCAATTCCCCGGTCCTGAAAACGCATCTCCTGCTTCCGTCGTAATCGCTCCAGGAGCCGGCAAGCAGCTGCTTTTTTTTCTTCAGCGAATCAAAGAGCTCCGTGCCCGGGAACGGCACGGCTAACGAACACTGCAAGGAATCCGGCTGCGTTTCCCGGACAAAGGCCGCGGTCTCCTCAACGCTTGCGGCGGTTTCACCGGGCAGCCCTAAGCAAAAAGTCAAGTGCACCTTGATACCCAGGTCTTTGGTGGCCTTGATTATGCCGCGCGCTTTTTCCAGGTCCATGGCTTTGCGGCAGCGCGCGAGCACCTGCTTATTGGCCGATTCGATCCCGTACTTGACCGCAAAGAGGCCGGCGGCGCGCATCGTACGCAGCAACTCTTTATCCATCAGTTCTGCGCGGGCCATTGCACCCCAGGGGAGCTTAATTTTTCTCTTTTGGATTTGGCGGCAGATCCCCAGCACATGGCGCCTGTCCGCGTTGAAGATATCGTCGTCAAAATATATCGCCCGGAACTTAAAATTCTCCGCCAGGTATTGCATTTCTTCGGCAACTTTATCCGCACCCCTCGTGCGATAGCGGTGCTCGCCGTAGATGGTCTGGGGCCACAAACAATAACTGCAACGAAAGGGGCAGCCCCTGCTTGACCACATCTGCACATTCGGCACCGGTATCCCGGCAAACCCGTCGTTGTAGCGGTATATCGGCACATCCCCCCGCTCCGGCCAGGGAAGCTCATCCAGGTCGTGTATGGTCTTTCGCCGCTGATTTACCCGGACTACCCCTTCCTGCCGGTACGCAAGCCCGGGGATTTTTTTAAGTTCTCCTCCTGCCCGCAGCGCGCGGCAGAGATCTAAAAGTGTATATTCATACTCACCCAGCAATACAAAATCCACGCCAGGCTTATCCCGCAGGATCTCCCGCGCAAACACGCTTGCATGAGGGCCGCAGAGAGCAACAACGACCCCGGGATGCCTGCGGCGAATCTCCTGTATGATCGCAAGGTCGTTCTCAAAAGAAGGGGTCGAGGTCTCAATAACGGCCAGCCCCGGGCCAAGGCCCTGCAGGCGTTCAAACAACTGCGCAAAGCTCAGGCCTTCTGCTATCGCGTCAAGAAGCACGGCCCTGCAGCCGTTCGCCTTCAGCAGGGAAGCCGCGTATGCAAGGAAAAAAGGGAAGGGCAGGTATTCCAGCCGGCCTTCACGGCCGGGCTCAAGCGTGAACGGCCAGCGGGAGCCGGCGCGCACACCGAGCCTGCTGCCGGAGCTCCAGGGAAGGTTAACGAGAAGCGTGTTAAAATCAGTCTTTAAGCGCAAGGCGGCTCTCGATCCGTTCAAAAAATACCCTGATCTGAAAGATGTCCTGGTTTATATCCTGGCAGTCACAGGAAAGCTTTTCCACCTGGCTGCGAAGAAAGCGTAATTCCTCGGCGACCTCCCGGACTGCCTGTGTCGTTGACGAAGATTCTCCGCGCAACGCCTGCAGTTCTCCGGAGAATTGGCGCCGGATATCCGTGCGCCATTCCTCGGCACAGGCCCTGGCATCCCGCGCATCCTGCAGCCCTTGATAAAAGAGCGTGCGCACCTCAAATAACATCTGGCCGATATTCGCCGCCATGCGCAGGGCAACGGAAAAGATGGCTCCGGCGGCAAGCACAAAAAACGCGCGCACAAGCCCCGCGATTGCCCAGGAGCCCTGTATGGCAAAACCGCAGGCAAGCGCACAGGCACAGATAAGGGCTAACCAGGAAGCGCCTGTCAGCATCCTGGTAGTCGGCATCCGCTGTTTATTCATATCTATTCCTCCTTTTTTTATAAACGCCAAACTTGGCCTGCAGCCCGGGCTGAGAGCGTAAGGATATCTTCGATACCCGCACAACGGTCCTTAAGCTGCGCGAGCCAAAGCCGCAGGCCGCGCAGGGAATTGTGCAGGAATTCCTTGACCAGATACGGGTGGTCTGCCGCACATAATTCTTCCCACGGCCGGTCTGCCGCGCTCAGGCGCATTACCTTGCCCGCCAGGTATTCATCATCGATACCGCATACCGAGAACAACAGGTGCCTGCAGACGGTCTGAGAAAAATCTTTTTCAAAGTGCTCCTGCAGCGCCCTGCCTGAAACCAGCTGGAGCGCCAAGACGTTATGCAGGAAAGCCGTTGAGCGCGGCATCAGGGTCGAATAGCCCGGCGCACTTTTCCTGAGATGAAAGAAAAGGTCAAGGTCCAGGAAAGAAAGCCACCCGTCGGCAACGCCGCTATCGCAGGGTTTGCGATTGCCCCCGGAGATGAAAAAAGAGAGGTCGCGCAGGGTATGGTGGAATGCCAGAAGAAAATCCAAATACAGCAAAAAATGGTTCCGGGTCCCCGTATCTTCGGAAAAAAACCTGTTTGCCAGGCCGAAGTTATCCTGTATCTTATACACAAAGCGATCCATATCGGAATAATAACGCTGGTCTTCATAATACGCAACGTGCCACTTCCAGAAGGTATTCAGCAGGGAATACAGGTTGTCTGAGCGCAAATGGTCTGCCTCTGCGGCAGGGTCATAGACCACCGAATACCCCCGGGACTTCAGCCGCCGGCACATATCGACATCCTCATAGTTGCTCCCCAGGTTCTCGTTATAAAAGTCGGCCTCGGTTATAACGCTCCGGCGGAAGACCGTATTGGAACCGAACAGGAAGTCCGGCGCACAGACCTCATCCCCCCAGTCCTGCCGCATATGCCGGCTGCGCCACACGTCAAATACGCTCCAGGCATACGTTTCCTTAAGCCTCCCTCCTGCCCCGGCGACCGCAGGGCCCTGGAACCTCTTCATCAGGTTTTCCAGCCACTGCGGCTGCACGATACAATCGGAGTCAACGGCGGCGATATACTCCGCATCCAGGTCTTTAAACGCCGTATTGCGCGCTGCCGACAACCCCAGGTTCCGGGGGTGCCTGATGACGCGCACGGGATAGCGCGAAGCGACTTGGGAGGTCTCATCGGTTGAGCCATCGTCAACCACGAGGATATCTTTCGGGCGCACGGTCTGGCGCAGCGCCGCTTCCAGGCAAAAAGGCAGTGTCTCTGCCGTGTTAAAACAGGGGATATACAGGCTTACTTCCATGCGTGCCTCTTTATCTCGTTCTGCAGCCTCGCCTTGCCTTCCGCGATCTCCTGTAACGTCTGCCTGATCTGCGTTC
>JAQTNB010000160.1 GCA_028714055.1 Candidatus Omnitrophota bacterium | reverse complement strand
GGAAACAATTTTAGCTCCAGTTCAAAAATCTCCTCGGATGATTTGGCTGACCGGTCCGATAGCGGGCGGTCGCCGGATTGTAAATGGTCACGCACCCGCAGCAAAACGACAGCGTCAGGCAGAGTATCGTGATCTTAAGGGCGGTTTTCTTTGATCTGGCGCGCATAAAGGTCTCTGAGCTGGTTGAATGCCGCGATATAGCCTTGGGTGCGGTAATCAGGGTAGGTCCATTCCCACGGCTGGAAAGATTTTCCCCGGTAACAAAGGGTCATTTCCGCGTAGATCCCCTTCTTCAGGTAGACGCGGTGGACATAATCTTTTGTGGAAGCAAGCACGACCTTGGCCAGGTCCAGGTATCCGGGGTCAAGGTTGACCAGTCGCCTGTTGGCGAGGCTAAGCTTTTCTTCCATCCGGTTGGTCAGGAGTTTGATAGACGGCAGTTCGTCGGGCAGGATGAGCTTCTTGAAGGCGACAAAGCGTTTCTTAAGGCCGTCTCCGAGTTCCTGCCGGTAATACGTTGTCTGGTTAAAGTCAAATGACTGGCTTTGGAAATCGGTCTCCCCGAAACGCCTGCAAAGCATTGCCTCGGCGCGGGCCGCGGCATGGTGGTCTTTGAAGATGATACCGCAGAATAGTTTGAGGCGAGCGGGTTTCGCGGGAGTGCCCATCGCGGGGGATGGTTAAGATTTTTGAGGCAAAAACCGGCTTAGGTAGCGGGCGATCTTTTTACGCTGCTGTTCTTTGATCTCGTTGAAGAATATCGCGACGTTAAAGCCGCCTTTTTTATCGTCTTCCGTGCGCACGATAACGCCTTCGCAATTTATCAGGCGTTCCTTGGCGGGAAGCTGTATGCCTCCCGTGGGGAGCACCATCTTGATGGATATCTTGGTGAAGGGCGGGACATATTTTTTGATATGGCAATACGTGCCGATACAGCTGACGTTCTGGGTAGTCGTGGAAAAATCATAGCCGTTCGCTATTACGTTTACCGGGAGTTGATGGTCTACGCGCGGATAGAGCCTGCGTTCCGACGGCAGGCGTTTCTTTGTGTGTTTCATTTTTCGGGTTGTCCTGCCTTTGCCTGCTCTTTTGTCTTTGTCCAGCAGCGCTTGTTACAGTAGAATTTTCCGTTGCGGTAATAACGCGTGATGCGTTTCACCGGTTTCCCGCATGAACCGCAGTTTTTTACCTGTTCTTCCGTTGCTGCCGCTGCCTGTTGTTCTGCCGCCATAACGTATCCCTTTCTTTAGAGAAGCCTGTCTGAGAGTATGCGTATATAGTCCGAAAGATACTCTTTATCTCTCGGGTTGAACTCGATGAATTTAATGCCTACCCGGTAACGGTTGGAATGGGCAAGCGGCTCACTCCAGGCGATCGAGCCTATCGGGGCGACCACCTTGTCGTAAACGGCGATCTCCATGTTCATGCAGGTCGCGGGCGCGATGAACTTATGCGCTACGAAGCTTAACCCTCCTGCGCTTATGTCGTTGGTATGGATACGCTCAAAGCCCCCTTCTCCCCGCACCCGGTAGGATATGGGAAGGTTGAGCCTGATGCGGTAATCCAGCCTTTTGTCCTGCATAGTGATAGCCATGTGATGAATATATCATATAACCGGAAAGATGTCAATATGAACGGAGGTGGAGGAAAAATTCCAAATTCCAAATTCCAAATTCCAAATAATTCCAAATCTCAAATTTCAAACATAAGTTTGGAATTTGAATTTTGAAATTTGTAATTTATTGGAATTTGGTACTTGGAATTTGGTGCTTGTCCCTAAATGGTGCTTGGAATTTGTCCCATTTGGTGCTTATCTCTAAAGGGCCTTTGATTTCTTCTTTGTTTCTGATATAATATCCTCATGTATTGCCAATTCTACGGCTTAAAAGAACGCCCCTTTAATGTCACCTCCGACCCTACCTTCTTTTACCTCAGCCGCAGGCACAAGGAGGCCCTCTCGCACCTTCTTTACGGGACCTCTCAGCGTAAAGGCATTACCGTTATCACCGGAGAGGTCGGCGCGGGCAAGACTACCCTCTGCCGGTATTTCTTAAGCAGGGTCAACCCGAAGTTCAAGACCGCCTTTATCCTGAACCCCTGTTTCTCCGAGCTTGAGCTCCTGGAGGCGATCCTGAAGGATTTCGGCATAGCGGTAAAAGTGCCTTCAAAGCTTTCCTTGGTTTCGCGGCTGAACGCCTTTCTCCTGCGCGAGTCAAACCGCGGCAACAATATCGTTTTGATCATTGATGAGGCGCAGAACCTGGGCCCTTCGGAGCTTGAACAGGTCAGGCTTCTCTCAAACCTTGAGACCGAGAAGGACAAGCTTCTCCAGATAGTGCTGGCGGGCCAGCCGGAATTGAACCAAAAGCTCAACTTACCCGAGCTTAAGCAGCTGCAGCAGCGGGTCATGGTGCGTTACCATATGGCGCCCTTAGAGCCTGACGAGGTAAAGGATTACGTTGAGTTCCGGCTTTCTGTCGCCGGCCGCCGGGGAGCGCCTTTCTTTTCCGGTGATTCCCTGAAGATCATCGCTGATTTTTCAGGCGGCATACCAAGGCTCATAAACCTTATCTGTGACAGAGCGCTTCTTGCCGGTTATGCCGGCGACACCAGGATCATCGGCGAAGAGATAATAAACCAGTGCGTAAAGGAGCTGGAGGACTATTCTCCTGTGCAGAGCGTATGAGTATCATTTATGATGCGTTGAAAAAGATAGAAAAGAAGAATGCCGACGGCGGTCAAAGCAAGAAAACAGGCCCCTCTCCCCTCCTGCTGAAATCAGTCCTGCTGTATGTTTTAGCCGGGTGTGCGGGGCTCATGATCGCAAGTTACGCCTTCCGTTTTTTCGAGGCGCCTTTGAAGCAGAAAATACCGGCAGCCAAAGACAGCGCTGCCGTGGTCCCTGTGCAGCAGCCCCTGCCGCAGGCGGCAAGGTCTCTTGCCCCCGAAACTCCTGAGCCGGATGCGGAAGCCCCGCAAGGCCCGCAGCCGGTGTTGATCTTAAACGGGGTTTTCTCCGGCGGGAAAGAAAGCTATGCCCTGGTGAACAATAACATTGTCATGCCCAACGATACGATCGAAGGCGCGCAAGTGCTGGAGATCGGCGATGATTATGTTGTTTTGGATTTCCGGGGCAAGAAGATCACGTTACGGGTGCAGGGGAACTAACGAGGTCAGCCAAGGCGCTTCTTCAGCGCTTTTTTGATTTCCGCAAGTCCGATACCTTCCTTGATCAGCGTCTTTCCTATTCCCGATGAAAGCACAAACCTGTTGCGCCTGCCTTTGAATTTTTTGTCGTGCTGAAGGGCATCAAGCACCTTTTGCATGGGTAGTTTCCCGGCTTTTACCGGAAGCCCGATGGCCCGGATCAGGTCTTCCACCCGCTGCACCAGCGCCTGTTTTATCAGGCCGAGCTCAGCGCTGATCTCCAGGGACGCGAGCATTCCGACAGCTATCGCCTCTCCGTGGTTAAGCCTGTTGAATCCCGTGGCTGCTTCCAGCGCGTGTCCTATCGTGTGCCCGAAATTCAGGATGGTGCGTATGCCTTTTTCTTCGCGCTCGTCTTCCCGGACCACCGCGGCTTTTATCCTGCTGCAGCGGGAAACGACATGTTCGGTTTCGCGGGTTTTAAGCTCGCAGGCCTGCCGGTAATGTTTCTCAAGGTATGAAAAGAGCGCTTTGTCTTTGATGATGCCGTATTTGACGGCTTCGGCAAGGCCGCTGTTCACCTGGCGCCTGTCCAGGGTCTTAAGGAGCGAAATATCGCTTACCACCAGCCTCGGCTGATAGATCGCGCCGACCATATTTTTCGCTTCGGTCAGGTCAAGGGCGGTCTTGCCTCCTATCGCGGAATCCACCTGTGCCAGTAACGTCGTGGGGACCTGGATGTAGGGGACCCCGCGTTTATAGACGGAGGCGATAAAGCCGCTGAGGTCTCCGATCACC
>JAQTNB010000159.1 GCA_028714055.1 Candidatus Omnitrophota bacterium | reverse complement strand
CGTACTTCTCGGCGCAGGCCTGAGGCTCTTTAAGCTCGGCAGCAATAGCCTTTGGTTCGACGAAACCGTCAGCGTTTCCATGACAAAGGTGATGCGGGACATCCCGTGCATACCCCAGCCGCCTTTATACATTTTCCTCCTGTATCATTGGTCGAGAGTCGCGGGAGAAAATGAATTTGCCCTAAGGTTTCTTTCTCTTGTTTTTGGGGTCTTATCCATACCGGCGATCTATGTATTAGGCAAACTGCTTTTTGACAGCCGGACAGGTCTCGCCAGCGCTTTCCTCTTGGCAATTTCCCCTCTCCATGTCTGGTATGCGCAAGAGGTCAGGGAATATAGCTTGCTCCCTTTCTTGGTAATGGCGTGCGCCTACTTTTTCGCCCGGGCGTTAAATGAAAATAAGCGGCGGCTTTGGGCGGGTTTCGCCGTTACGGCAGTATTGAGCCTCTATACCAACTATTTCGCTTTCTTGATCATCGCCTCAACGGGGGCCTTTTTCCTTTTTAAGCCATACAGGCCGTTGGCAAAAAGGTGGTTGATCTCGTGCCTTGCGGTATCGGTATTATACGCCCCTTGGCTTATTGCTTTTGTAAAACATCTTGCCTGGATACAGGGCTCCTTCTGGATACCAAGGCCGACCGTTGAATCCATACGGTTGACATTAGAAAATTTCTCTCTCGGCTACAACGCCGCTCCTTTGGGCTATTTTTTCGGCCTCCTGATTTTTGCTCTCTTGTTTCTTATCGGCAGCCTGCGCGGAAAAGAAAATAAACGGGGCTTGATGGTCTCGCTGTTTTTTCTATTCATTCCGCTCCTCGGCTCCTGGCTGATCTCCCAGCGCGTATCCGTATATCTTGACAGGCAGAATATGGCCGTATCTCCTTTCTATTATATCGTAGCCGCCCATGGATTAGCGGCCTTGAGAAAAAAGAGGTGGCTGACGATCCTCCTGGGAACCGGCGTTATCGCGTTATCGGCACTATCATTATACAACTATTATAAAAATTATATGCCGGAGGGGTATTTAAACAAACATTCCGTCGGCGTCAGCCCGAAGAAAGATTTCAGAAAAATAACCGGCTATCTTAAGGAAAACTTACGGGAGGGCGATGCGCTTGTCTTCGCCCATCCGGGCGTCGAGGTCCCTTTCCAGTACTATTTTAATTACCGCTATCCGGTTCCCGCCTATTATTTGATAGACCGCGCAGAAGAAGATGTCTATTTTGAAAAGGTCATCCGCCTCTACGAATCGGAAAACAGGCCTGACGGCAGGATACGGGTATCGATTACCGATGTAGCTGGCGGGTTTGGCCGGCCGGAAGTGCGCAGATTGTGGCTGATCGCTTCCTCATGGCTGAGGACCGGGGAACTGGAAGACAATTCCCTGGCAATACGAAATTGGATGGAGGCACACCACCGGAAGATCGACACAAAAGAATTCGATGGTATATTGGTAGAATTGTATGAAAATTAAGCATGGCCGATATAACGCAGATAATATAATATTAGGGACACGGGAAACCTGGCTTTGGATATGAAGCTTATGACAATCAGCGTAGTTATACCGGCATATGCCGACACGGGAACGCCGCCGATCTTGCGCGCATTGGAGAATATGGATTACCCTCAGGATAAGTTTGAGGTGATCATGGGTATCGGGAGCTGCCCCGCGGCCCAAAGGAACCATGCCGTAAAACAGGCAAAAGGGGAACTGCTATATTTTTTCAACCAAGATTCGCAGCCAAAGCCGGATGCATTCAAAAAGGTTGTCGGCATATTGAACGCTCAAACCGGCGTTGCCGGAGTAGGCGGGCCTGACCTGACGCCCCAAGGCAATAATTATACGCAGCAACTTTTCGGCTATGCGATGAGCTCTTATTTTGCGCACTGGAGGATGAGGGCGCGCTATGCGCAAATCGGCAGGGAGAGGGTCAGCGACGAAACAGAACTGATATTAAGCAATCTGGCGATCAGAAAAGACGCCTTCGAGCAGTCCGGCTGTTTTAACGAGAAATTGTATCCCAACGAAGAAAATGAGTTGATCAATAGGATGGTGGGTAAAGGGGATAAGCTGGTCTATTCCCCCGACGTGATAATTTACAGGGACAGGCGCAAAACGCTCTATGATTTTGCGCGGCAGTTCTATGGATACGGACACGGAAGAATGAACCAGGCCTTTATAGAAAGGGGGGCAAAAAATCTGCTGTTTTTTATGCCGCTTATTTTGTTGATCTATACACTCGCGCTTCCTTTCGCCGGGGCATCGTGGGTCATGAACATTCCGTTATGGACATATGTAGGCTGCGCCTTGATCGACGCTTTATGGCTTTCGTACAAGCACAGGAAATTACTATTTTTCCTGCTCCCCCCCATCTATTGCATCATGCATTTTTCTTATGGTATGGGAATGACCGGGTCATTATGGACCAGGTGTACCAAACAAAAACGGGGAAATAGCGTATCGGGAAAGGCAATAACCAGCAGGGTATTAAAAGAGTGCCGCTGATGCGCTGCCTATATCATAAGGCCCGCCGGGAGGTAAAGAGCGTATACCGCCGCACGATCCTGGCTACGCAATCCTCGTCTAATATCTTAAGCCTGCTCAAGAAGTAACCCGTAAAATAAGAAGAAGCGAACAACAATAAGCCCAGGCCTGCGGGAAAATATTTAATTATATAGCGTACCGTGATCATCATATACCTGAGCTTGCCCGCGCATGATAGCCGGTGGCGTATATCCCGTGCATTTGAACAGCCATAAATAAAGTTTTTTAAAAAGAAGATACCGATAGAATCGATGTCGTTTCTTTTGATCTCGATGCTGTCATCAAAACCCACATTATAATTTTTTTCGAGGCAGCGTATAGCAAAATACATGTCTTCGCTGTTCGAGTTACTTTGAAAAAGGCCTTCCTTTACAAATACCGCTTTTCTTATCGCGAGGTTTGCCGCACAGGCTGTAAGCATGGAGGGATCATGACGCCTGAGCGCCCGCCGGATCCTTTCACAGACCAATAAACTGTGTATTTGCAATAACCGTATAGGCCGCCCCGGCGCATACCAGCCTATGAGGAGATCATGACCGTTCCCCTCCATTGCGTTATATATCTTCGCAAGCCACCCGGACCGGACTTCCACATCCGCGTCCGTGAATACTATGACCGAACCCCGCGCATTTAATATCCCCGCATTCCTTGCCGCATAAGCGCCCGGTTGTTTTTCATAAAGCAATTTTATAGAAGCGTATCGGCTGATGAGCGCGGGTGAATTATCGCTCGAACCGTTGTCTATGGCAATGATCTCGTAGTCGTCTTTCGGGAAATCCTGCGATAATAAAGACGCTATGCAGGCGTCGAGCGATTTCTCTTTGTTATAAACCGGCACAATTATGCTGAAATAGGGTTTAGTCATGCGGCCATGAGTTGCGCCGGGTCCGTAATCTTTCTGCCTTCAACCGGCTTCAACTCCCCGGCTCCGTACATCGACGCATAATCCTTCCACACGCCGTCACAGATATAATAATAGGCGCAGGTCCTGCATTTGAACGGCTTATAGGAATTGGCCAAACACATCGCCTTGATCATCGCTTCGTGGAAAGATATGTTGAGCCCCTGCGTAAGGAGCCGCGGCAGCGGGATACAAAAGAGCCCCACGAAAATCTTGGCCCATTTATAAAACCGCCCGTTGTGCAATTGCTCCCTTAAAACATAGTCCCATTCGTAGGGGTCATAATGAAGCTGGTGGACATTACAGACGTATTTCTCATACCCCTGAAGCAGGCAGAAAGGACAATAGCGTATCCGTACCTGCATATGGTCTTTTACCATATCCACTGCCCGTCGGATTTCGGAAGACACCTTGGAATATTGGGCCGCCATCGCATGAGCGGCGTCTTTCGCCGGCCCTAATGGCGCGTAGATCAAATAATTGATCATCATTGGCTTGAGCGTAAGGGCCAAAGAGG
>JAQTNB010000158.1 GCA_028714055.1 Candidatus Omnitrophota bacterium | reverse complement strand
AGAGGTCGGCGATGATATAAAGGAAGAAAAAGGTCAGCAGGCAGAGAAAAAAGATGCTTAAGATCGACTTGAAGATGTAACGGTCTAATATGCGCATATTTTATAGGTCAGTATCGCGCCGATCCCACCGAGGACGAGGTTGGGCACCCACATGGCGACCTGCGGCGTTACATATCCCTGGAGGCTTAAGGCCTCAGACCCTATCAACAGCAGGTAGTATATGCCGACGATGAGGAAGGCGATGCCGAAATTGATCGATTTTTCGCGGCGGCGGGTGATCACCGCCATGGGTGAGCCCAGCAGCATAAAGACGAGGCAGGAAAAGGCCAGGGCGATCTTTTCGTGGATCGCCGTGACCAGGGGGGCAGGGTCGATCCCTGCTTGTTTGAGGCGCGCCGCCTCGGTCTTGAGCTCCGTTATGGTCATGTCTTTAGGTTTCTTTTCAAGGTTGCCTTTCTCCTGTGCCTGCCCGAGGTTGAGCGTCATAAAATAATTTTTGAAATTCAGTTTGTAGAAATTATTCGGGTTTTCCGGGTCAGGCTCATCCGATGAGCCGTCGACGAGCTTGAGCTTTATCATGTTTTTTTCGGGGAGCGCGATGAATTCCCCTTTGCGCGCGATGATCGTGCGCGTGGGCTTTCCTTCTCCCTGGGGTTCATAGATGCGCACATTGGTGAGCTTATTGTCTTCGATATGATAGATAAAAAGGATATAGTTCTGGAAGGAATTGATAAAGACCCCCGGTTCAAGCGCGGCGGCCGGGTTCTTGACCCCGACCTCCATCAGCGCCCTGCGCGAGGCGTAATGCGCGTAGGGGATGACCCGGTCGTTAAAGACTACCAGCACCAGGCTTAAGATCAGCCCCACGATAAGCAGCGGCACGATCAGGGTAAAAAGGTTTATGCCGCTTGCGCGTATCGCTACCAGTTCATTGTCCCCCGAAAGCCTGCCCAGGGAGAGGAGCACTGCCGAGAGTGCCGCGATCGGCACGATATACGTCATCAGGTAGGGGATCATGAAAAGGAAGAGCTTCAAGACTGTGAAGGGGTCGACCCCCTTGGTGATGATGAGCTCGGCGATCTTGATGAGGTTCCCCAGGATCATCACGAACGTCAGCACGGCCAGCGCGAGTATGAACGGCCCGATAAATTCCTGAAGAAAATAATTTCTCAGTATTTTCATGATTTTTAATTTGCCAGCGTCAACACAAAGACGATCCCCGCCCCTGATTTCTTGAGCGCCAGCGCCGCTTCCGAAGATGTCGCCCCGGTCGTCAGCACGTCATCCACCAGGAGCAAATTTTTGCCTCTGACATCCCCGGAGTCCGCTACAGCAAAGCTCTCCCGGACGTTTGCGAACCGTTCCCGGCCGCTGAGCTCTGCCTGCGTCCTGGTGGGGCGCCTGCGGACCAGGGCATCCGCGATGACCGGCTTTTCGAAT
The DNA here is from genome assembly GCA_028714055.1 of Candidatus Omnitrophota bacterium. GTDB lineage: Bacteria > Omnitrophota > Gorgyraeia > Gygaellales > Profunditerraquicolaceae > JAQTNB01. Next base: position 2,534 of record JAQTNB010000158.1, on the reverse strand, counting down.
TCCCGCGCGACAAAAGCACCCAGCACTTCGGCCTGGTTGAATTCCCGCTCGCGCAGCTTTGCCTTGTGCAAAGGGACCGGCACGACCCCGTCAATCACCTCAAACGGCAGGTGGTAGGTGAGGGCGTGCTCCACCATGAGCCTGCCTAAAGTTTCCCCGAGGTAGTGTTTCTGGCCGTATTTAAACTGGTGTATCAGGTCTTTTGCGACTCCTTCGTACCGGCAGGCGCTGAAGGCCCGGTCGAAATGGAGCTGTGTGCGTACGCATTCCGGGCAGATGTTCTTCCCGGGCGCCCGGCTGTCCAATTGCCTGCCGCAGCGGCGGCAGAAAGGAGGGACGCATTTTTTGATCCCGTTCCAGCACTGCGGGCATACCCGCCGGCGCAGCGTATCCGGCGGCAGTTTTTTCCTGCAGCTGAGGCATATCGCAGGATAGATGAGCTCGACAAGGCCGCTGAGAAAGGCTTCCAGGAAAGCCGCTCTGTGTTGCGGGTGTCTTTGAGTCAGCATCGAAAATCATCATAACAATGAAACGCTTCTTTGTCAAAAAGTATTACCCGCTAATCTCCTTGACTGGCGCTTTTTTGGATAGTAGAATGAAAAAGCATATGGAAAAAGAGACTCAAGCGCAATTGAAAGAACGGCTTAAGCTTTTGCTTGATACGCAGGCGCTCAGGCGCGGGGAATTCATCCTCTCGTCCGGCAAGAAAAGCGGCTATTATCTTGACGGACGGGTGATCACTCTGACGCCGGAAGGGGCATACCTTGTTGCCCGGTTACTGCTGATAAAGGCAAAGGCTGAATCCATCGATGCCATCGGAGGCCCGACACTGGGGGCAGACCCGATCGTCGGGGCGGTTGCAGCCCTCAGCCACCCGGAGGGGGTCCCTTTAAGGGCCTTTATCGTGCGCAAGGCAGCCAAGGAGCACGGGATGCAAAGGCAGATCGAGGGGCCGGACCTTTCGGGCGCACGCAACGTCCTTTTGGTGGATGATGTTGCCACGACCGGTAAGGCCCTGATCGAGGCAAAGGCCGCGCTGGACCAGGCGGGCATCGCAGTCTCCAGGGCCATGGTTATCGTGGACAGAAACGAAGGGGCGAAGGAAAACCTCGCCCGGGTGGGGCTGGCGCTGGAATCCATCTTCACCATACGGGACTTTGGACTTTAAACCATAGTGAGAAAAAAAATCATCGTTGTCGGAGGCGGGCCCGCCGGGATGATGGCGGCGATCAGCGCGGCCTCGCACAGCCAGGACGTAACCCTCATAGAAAAAAACCCCATTCTCGGGAAGAAACTGCTCCTCAGCGGAAAAGGCAGGTGTAATCTTACCAACGCCTGCGAGATCGATCCCTTCCTTAAACGTTTCTTTGAAAACGGGCAATTCCTGCGCGATGCCTTCCGGCAATTTTTTAACACGGAATTGATGGATTTCTTTCAATCCAGGGGGTTGAAGCTGGTGACCGAAAGGCAGATGCGGGTGTTCCCGCTTGAGGGGCGCTCGGATGCGGTGCTGGAGGTCCTGAAAAAAGAGCTCCAGGCGCGCGCGGTGCAGGTGATGCTGCGTGCTTCCCTGAAAGATATCGCGGCAGATACCGCCGGGATCAACGGTATCTGGCTTGAGAACGGCCGGCACCTGCCGGCAGAAAAAGTGATCCTGGCAACCGGAGGGGTGTCGTATGCCTTTACCGGTTCCACCGGCGAGGGTTTGAGGATCGCAGAGAAGTTCGGGCATACGATAGTCCCTTTACGCCCGGGACTGGTGCCGTTATGCACCAAGCAGCAGTTCTGCCGGTTCCTTGAAGGGTTGAGCCTTAGAAATATCAGGTTGACGTTTGGCGCCGGGAAACATAAGGCCGTTTCGGATATAGGAGAGTTGCTTTTTACTTCATTCGGGGTTTCCGGGCCGCTGGTCATCACCCACAGCGGCAGGATCGCCGATTGGAGCATAGAGCATAAGGATACCTGGCTTGAGATCGACATGAAGCCCGCCTTATCGTTTGAGCAGCTTGATGCCAGGTTCCTGAGGGAATTCAAGGAATTCCCGCGCCGGAGCATTAAAAACATGCTTAAGTCCATGCTTCCGCAGAAATTTATCCCGGTTTTCCTGGATGCTGCCTGCGTGCTTGCGGATACGCGGGTCAGCCATATTAAGCACCAGGAGCGGAGAAAAATGGTTACATTGTTAAAGGCGTTTCACCTTGATATTGCCTCGACCCGGCCTATCGAAGAAGCGATGGTAACGCGGGGAGGGGTGTCTTTGAAAGAAATTAACCCGCGCACCATGGAATCCCGGCTTTGCAAGAACCTGTATTTTGCCGGCGAGATCATGGATATCGACGCCGATACCGGCGGTTTTAACCTGCAGGCGGCTTTTTCAACCGGCTTTCTTGCCGGAAAGAGCGCTGCCTTGAACTAAGGCATGGCTAAACGTAGACCCACTATATATCTTGCCTCCCGCTCAAAAGCCCGCAAGAAACTCCTTGAGTCCTGCGGGCTTCCTTTTAAAGTGGTCATTGCCGGCGCTCCCGAAGAAC
>JAQTNB010000157.1 GCA_028714055.1 Candidatus Omnitrophota bacterium | reverse complement strand
AGATAGGCTGTAGAAAAATCCTATGAAAGTAAAATCATCGGTAAGAAAAATCTGCGACAGGTGTAAAATTATAAAGCGGCGCGGCGTCGTGCGCGTCATCTGCAGCAACCTGAAACATAAACAGAAGCAGGGATAACCATCCCGCCAGGCGAGTGCTGCTTTTAAGGAGGAATTAAAGTGCCAAGAATCCTAGGTGTAGACCTTCCGAAGGAAAAACGGATCGAGATATCCCTGATGTACCTTTACGGCATCGGCAGGGTCACGTCAAACCGCATCCTGAAGGCCGCCAACATAGACCCGGCCCGGCGCGCAAAGGACATAAGCGACGAAGAGGTCTCCCGGATACTCGGCGTCATCCAGAAAGAAGGGATCAAGATCGAAGGGGACTTGCGCCGCGATATCGCCCAGAACATAAAGAGATTGATGGATATCGGTTCATGGAGGGGCCTGAGGCACCGCAAAGGGCTTCCGGTGCGGGGCCAGCGCACGCGCACCAACGCGCGCACCAGAAAAGGTCCCAAGAAAGGCCATGTGGCCGTGATCAAGAAGGTCGAAGAGAAAAAATAGGAGGATACGGCTTCCATGTCCACGAAAGAACGGGTAAAAAAGAAGAAGATAGCCAAAGGCATAACCGCCGGTATTGCGCACATCCAGGCCAGTTTTAATAATACCATCGTGAGCATAACCGACAAGCAGGGAAACGTCCTGGTATGGTCGGCTCCCGGCGTGGTCGGATACAGCGGTTCAAAAAAATCGACGCCGTTTGCCGCGCAGGTCGCCGCTTCCGACGCGGCGCGCAAGGCAAAAGAGATCGGCCTCAAAGAGGTCGAGGTCCACGTGAAAGGGCCGGGCTTCGGAAGGGAATCCGCCATCAGGGCCTTACAGGCCGCGGGGTTGACCGTAACGTGCATCAAGGATGTGACTCCCATACCCCATAACGGATGCCGTCCCAAGAAGAAAAGGAGAGTTTAGTACATGGGCAGGTATACAGGTCCCGTCTGCAGGCTTTGCAGGCGCGAAGGAGAAAAATTGTTCCTCAAGGGAAACAGGTGCACTTCGCCGAAATGCCCGCTGGCAAAAAGGGCATACGCCCCGGGCCAGCACGGCTCCGCCAGGATCAAGCTTTCAAACTACGGGGTGCAGCTGCGCGAGAAACAGAAGGTAAAAAGGATGTACGGGGTCATGGAAAAGCAGTTTAGGCTTTATTTTCACACCGCATCCAAGACCAAGGGTGTTACGGGAAAAGTCCTGCTTCAGCTTCTGGAACGCAGGCTCGATAACGTTATTTTCAGGCTTGGCCTGGGGGTCTCCAGGGCGCAGGCGCGCCAGCTTGTGCGCCATAATTTCGTCTGGGTGAACTCACGGCGCGTCAATATCCCGTCGTTTTTGGTCGGCCAGGACGACATCATCGAAGTAAAACCGAAAGAAAGATCGAAAGAAAAGATCAAGGAGATCCTTGAGCAGAGCAAAGAGCGTGGCGTGCCGTCGTGGCTGGAGTTCGCATCCCAGGACCTGAAGGCCAGGGTAACGCGCCTGCCTGAAAAGAGCGACATCACCAGCACCATCCAGGAGCAGTTGATCGTAGAGTTATACTCGAAGTAACACCCGAGCCTTATATACACAAGAAGGAGCATACGATGGGAATAAAGTGGAGAGATTTTCAGTTACCGAAAAGATTGGATTGCGACGAATCAACGTATTCAAACGTCTACGGAAAATTTTCAGCCGCACCGTTTGAAAAAGGCTACGGCGTCACGCTGGGAAACTCGCTTCGCAGGGTCCTGCTTTCTTCCATCGAAGGGAGCGCGGTAACGTCCATAAAGATCACCGGGGCCCAGCATGAGTTCACCTCCGTCCCGGGCGTCATGGAAGATATCCCGGAGATCATCCTGAATGTGAAGAACCTGATCCTGAATTCGCATTCCAAGATCCCGAAGACCATCTACCTCAAGAAGGACTCAAAAGGCGATATTAAAGCCGGGGACATCGAAGCCGACGAGACGATCGAGATCATCAACCCCGACCTTCATATCGCGACCCTGGCGAAAGACGCGAAATTCAGCATGGAGCTGGAAGTAGCGCGCGGAAGAGGGTACGTCCCGGCTGAGGCGAATAAAAGGGAAGATATGTCCGTCGGGGTCATCCCGATCGATTCGATCTTCGCGCCGGTGAAGAAAGTCAACTTTTACGTGGAGAACACCCGCGTGGGCCAAAAGACCGATTACGATAAGCTGATCGTCGAGATATGGACGAACGGTTCCATCAGCCCGAAAGACGCGCTGCTCTATGCTTCAAATATCCTCCAGAGGCACCTGGATATCTTCGTCAATTTCGGACAACTCCCCGAAGAGATAGAGGACGAGCCCGAGATGACCAAGGAAGAGGCCGCGCTCTACGAGAAACTGCGCTTGCCCGTTTCAGAGCTGGAGCTCTCGGTACGCAGCTCCAATTGCCTGCGGGAAGCGAACATCAAAGCCATCGCAGACCTGGTGAGGAAAACCGAAGAGGAGATGCTGGCGTTTAAGAATTTCGGGAAGAAATCGCTTACCGAGATAAAAGACCTGTTGGCAGGCATGGGGCTTTCCCTGGGGATGCAGATCGACCCCAAGAAGCTTAAAAAATCATAACCAGAAGGTTTCTACGATGAGACACGGCAAGGCACGCTTACAATTGAACCGTTTTACCAGCTGGCGCAAGGCGACCTTAAAATCGCTGGCGCGCAGCGTCCTGATATACCAGAGCATACGCACCACCAAAGCAAAGGCGCGCGCGGTACAGCCGCTGCTGGATAAGCTTATCGCCATGGCGCGAACGGACACGCTTACCGGCCGCAGGCGTGCCTTTAAGGTCCTCGGGGACCACAAGCTGGTCAACAAGCTCTTTACCGATATAGCCGCGCGTTTCAAAGACCGCGTTGGCGGGTATACCAGGATCCTGGCATTGTCTTCCCGCCGCGGCGATAACGCCGAAATTGTGCTCCTTGAGCTTACCGAGATCAAAAAGAAACAGCGCACTTCGAAGAAAGAAGAAAAGGAATCCCGCCAGAAGCCGCAAGGTGAAAAAACAATCCCCGAAGCCCCGAAGGCCGCGCCCCTGGAAGAGCCGCCGGCAGAAGAAAAGAAACCCAAGTCTGCGCCGCCGGCGCCAAAAGAAAAACAGGCGGGGGCAAAAGAATACCCCCAGAAGAAATTCCTGGGAGGCCTGCGCAGCATTTTCAAGAAAGAAAGGGATTCTCTTTAATCCGAGGCGTTACTAAAGACCGATGTTGATAGACACGCGGCTGGCAGAACGCATTAAAAATATTCATCCTTCCTCAACATTGGCCGTTACCAGCAAGGCCAAACGATTAAAATCCGAAGGCCGGGATGTCGTAAGCCTGGCCGCGGGAGAACCGGATTTCGACACCCCCGATTTCATCAAAGAAGCCGCGGTCGCGGCGATCAATAAAGGCTTCACCAAATATACCCCCTCTACCGGAACGCAGGAACTTAAAAACCTCATCGCGGAAAAATTCAGGAAAGAAAACAGCCTTTCCTATGATCCGGGGCAGATCGTGGTCTCCTGCGGCGCCAAGCACAGCATTTTCAATACCCTGCTGTGCCTGGTCAATAAAAACGACGAAGTGCTCATCCCGGTCCCCTACTGGGTAAGCTACCCGGAAATGGTGCGGGTCTGCGAGGGTAAACCCCGTTTTATCAAGACCTCTCCCGACCACGGCTTCAAGATCACTCCCGAAAGCCTCAAACGTTATATCACCGCAAAGACAAAAGCGCTCATTCTGAACAGCCCGTCAAACCCGACAGGCTGCGTCTATTCCCGCGAAGAGCTTTCCGCCATAGCGGGGATCTGCGCGGAAAAAAAGATCTTCGTCATCAGCGACGAAATCTACGAAAAGCTCATATATGACGGGCTCAAACACGTTTCAATCGCCTCGCTTGGAAAAGACATTAACGAACTCACCGTGACCATAAACGGCCTCTCTAAAAGCCACTCCA
>JAQTNB010000156.1 GCA_028714055.1 Candidatus Omnitrophota bacterium | reverse complement strand
GTAGGAAGAAACATCCAGCCCCAGCTCCCGCTGGTTGACGATGGAATTCTTGTCTTTGAAGGTGAACTCGATCGGCTCTTCGATGGTCAGGATATGCTTGTTGCAATTGGAATTGATGTAATCGACAATGCTGGCGATAGCAGTGGATTTTCCGCTCCCCATCGTCCCGGTCAGCAGCACCAGCCCCCGCGTCTCAAGTGAGAGTTTCCGGAGCACCTCTGCCGGAAGGTTGAGCTCGTCGAACGAAAAGGTCACGCTGCTTATGTTCCTGACGACTACCGCCGGCCAGTTGCGCTGCATGAAGATGCTCACGCGGAAACGGTGGTCAAGCTCGGGTATATAGACGCCGAAGTCCGCATCGAGGTGTTGCTGCAGGTAGGTCCTCAGTTCGCTGGTCATCAGCTCCCTCAAGGAGGTATTTGCCTCATCAAGCGTGATCACCTTGTCTCCCACGGGAACGACCTTACCGTCAATGCGCATATGTACGCAGGCGCCTGCCCGGTAGAACATATCCGAGGCGCTTTTTTCAACCATGATCTTCAAGTATTGTCGTATGCTCATCGTATCAGGTATTATATCATAACTTCTTTTATCATCTTCTCCAAATCCAGCAGAAACGCCTTCTTTTTTACTCCCGAAGAATAACCGCCGAGTTTTCCGCCGGAGGCGACCACGCGGTGGCAGGGGAGCAAAAGCGGGAACGGGTTGCGTTTTAATATCTGGCCGACGGCCCTGGCAGCACCGGGCGAGCCTGCCTTGCGCGCAACCCATTGATAGGTGCGCACTTCACCCAACGGGATATCCAGGATAACGCGGTAAACTTTACGCGCAAAAGGGGTGATCTTCATTTCTTAAGCAGCGCTTTCTTTTTTCTGAGCAGCCTATGGTAGCTGACCGCGAAACGGTGCGCTTCATCCCGCACCTTGCGTATGAGATTAAGCGCCGGCGTATCGGAGTCTAAATGCAGCGGGGCATCTTTCCCGGGAAGATAAATATTCTCTTCTTCTTTGGCAATGCTTGCCGCGGGGATCTCCAAGCCCAGCTTTTCAAGCTCGCGCAGTGCCACGGCCAGGTGTTGTTTTCCTCCGTCAATCAGGATAAGATCCGGCATCAGCCGGCCTTCATTTAATAATCTAGAATAGCGCCTTCCAACCACCTCTGCAAGCATTTTATAATCATCAATACCGATGACTGTTTTGATGCGGAAGCGCCGGTAGTTATTCTTGTCGGCCGAGCCGTTCAGGAAACTTACCATTGAGCCGGTTGCGGATGTACCGTGAAAATTGGAGATATCAAAGGCCTCGATCCTGGCGGGGATCTTTTTGAGGGACAAAAGGTTGCGCAGGTCTTCAAGCTCATTCAGGGCGACCGTGCTTGTTGAGCTGCTGCTGATCGCTGCCAGCGCGTTTATCTGATCGCGCACCAGCGCTGCCTCCTCGAATTTCCTGTCAGCCGAGAGCTCCCTCATCCTGCGCGCAAGCTTATCGATCAGCTCCTGGTGCCGCGACTCAAGGAAAAGCTTGATTTGAGCGACGACCAATGCATAGTCGCTTGCGCTTATCTTTGCCGCGCAAGGAGCCGGGCAAAGCTTGAGCCTGAAGTATAAACACGGCACCTTCGGCATGGTCCTGCAAGAGCGGAAACCAAAGACCCTGCGTATAAGCTTAAGCGCCTGGCGCAGGAGGTCAGCACTTGTGTAAGGCCCGATATAAAGCGCTTCCCCTTTCTTCTCGGTTTTTTTCTTGCGGCAAACCGATACAACCGGGAACTCTTCGTTTGAAAAACGTATCCAGGGGAATGATTTATCGTCTTTAAGGTCGATATTGTAATGCGGCTGCCGCTCCTTTATCAGCGCCGCTTCTAACAGCTCTGCCTGTAGCTCAGAAGGCGTCAGGCGGAATTCCAGGTCAGCGATCTTTGAAACCAACACCTGGGTTTTACCATCAAGCTGGCGGGCAAAATAACTCTGCACGCGTTTTCGAAGCGACTTTGCCTTGCCGATATAGATGACCACTCCGCCAGCGTCCTTAAACAGATATACGCCGCAGGCATCAGGCAGCTGCTTAACTTTTTCCTTCAGTGTTTTATTCATACGACCTCTGGCTTTGCGGGGTAGCCTTCGCGTGCCCCGCCTGTCTCTAACAGAAGGCGGGTTATGCACGTTCCGGCCACCCCGCAAAGCCTTATAGAATCTAAACAACCATTGCCGTCCCGCCACAATTTGTGGCGGGGCAAAATCGACCTGAGCGAGAAATGCCGCTGGGCTCATTCCCCCTTAGTGCGCTGGAAAAGGCGGCGCCAAAGCTCTTGGATTTCGCTCAAGCGAAAGATAAAACAAAAGACGATGTAGGAAATAACTCCGGAGCTGATCACGATCAGAAGATTTGCCAGGCGCAGGAACGTATTTTGCGCGGAAAAAAACTGGAAGCGGTTGACATAGTAACAGACCGCTCCCATGCACACGCTGGCAATAAAAATACGGATGAAAGATGAGAATATCGCTTTCGTATCCAGGCCTCCGAGCCTCTTTTGCAGGATATGAAAAAGCACAAGTGATGCAACGGTCGATGAGGTCGCGGTTGCAAGGGCCAGGCCGCTGATCTTTAAGGGAAACATGAGGACCGCATCCAAGGCAACACTGATACACAAAGCAAGGCCTGAGATCTTTGCCGGGGTCATGGTGTCCTTGAGCGCAAAGAAACACGACTGCATGATCTTATTGGCGCCGTAAGCAGTCAGGCCAATGCTGTAGAAGAACAAGACCCTGGCAGTGACTTCCGCGGAATAACTGTCAAACCTCCCCCCTCCGAAGAGCCCGGAGATGATCGGTTTTGCCAGGACCATAAAACCGGCCGAAGCCGGCAGCAGGACAAAAAACGTTGCGCGCAGGCCGAAAGAAAGCGTCTTTTTCAGGTTAGCATTGGTCTCCTCAAGCGCCTGGGCGCTAAATGCCGGCAGGATCGCCTGCGAAAGGGCATTCCCGAATATCCCCAGAGGAAATTGAATAAGCCGGTAGGCAAAATAAAGCACTGCCACACCCCCCTCGCCTACGATTACCCCTAAGGACCCGAAGATCGAATCCACGAAATTATTCAACTGATAGATCGAGGTGCTAAAAAGCCTGGGAAGCATGAGTTTGCCGATCAGCTTTGCTCCCGGGTGCTTGAAATCCTTTAAGAATCCTCTGAGGCGAAAACCCTTGCGATACAGCACCGGCACCTGCACGATAAGCTGTAAAACCCCTCCGATCAAAACGCCGGTTGCCAGGCCCATTACGTCTTCCCCGAAGAAAAGCGCGCAGGCGATCACCGAAATGTTCAAAAGGCAGGGGGCAAAAGCAGGAATACTGAAGTGTTTAAGGGTATTGAGTATTCCGACGGCGTAGGCAGCCAGGCTCACCAGGAGCACGTAAGGAAAGATGATCCTGGTTAAGTGGATTGCAACGGCAAGCTTCTGAGGCTCGGCAATGAATCCCGGAGCAATAAGGCGCACCAAGAGAGGAGCAAGCAGCACCCCTGCGATAGTGATCAGGGACAGGAGCACCAGCATCAGGTTTAAAACGACGTTTGCCAGCTTCCAGAATTCCTCCCGGCTGTGCCGCAGGCGGTATTCGCTGAAAACCGGCACAAACGCGGCGTTTGCCGCCCCTTCCCCGACCAGGTCGCGCAGAAGGTTGGGGATCTTGAAGGCGACCACAAACGCCTGGGCATACATATAGATGCCGAAGAGCCGCGCGATGACGATATCGCGGATGAACCCCAGGAGGCGGGAACATAACGTAGCGATGCCGATTATGCCGGCAGACCGGGTAATGGACCTATGCGTAGACATGTAGTGAAGCTCCGCGGGCTATCCCCTCTTGAAAGGCAAGCTTGCATTCCTCCCTCGGGTTGAAACTCCGTGATTCCTGTCGGGGGATTGATATTGACATGGTTATGTAATTATGTTATATTTAAGCACAAAATTAAACGATCCGCAATACCAGGACTAAGGAGAAAGATATGCCAAGACGTAAAAGTTCGGTCAAGAGGAAAAGGGCAGACAAGAAAAGGCGTGT
>JAQTNB010000155.1 GCA_028714055.1 Candidatus Omnitrophota bacterium | reverse complement strand
TATTTGAAGATCCGCAGGTACAGTATGGATAACCGTAAGACCATGCGCGAAGTCGCGGAGGCCATCATACTGGCGGCGGATCTGAAGCATTTAACAAAGGCGCAGTAGCCCGTTGCTCACAGGCAGACGTTGCCTTAATCCAGGCGGATTAGGACGGTAAAATGAGCAATGTAAGAAAAGGAGGAGTAGGATGAATTTGGGGAGGCCGAATGCAAATGACGCGACAGGGACATTCAACCGGTCGAAAAACGTGGTGCCGGGTTCGGGTATCTGTTCGCGTTGCGTGGACGGTTGTAAAGGTAACTGTGAAGTCTTCAAAGCCTCGTTTAGAAGCCGGGAAGTCATTTATCCCGGTCCTTTCGGAGAGGTAACTGCCGGCGCGGATAAAAATTATCCGGTAGATTACTCACACCTTAACATCCAGGGATATGCGTTGGGTGCCAGGGGCCTGCCTCAGGACGCGGAAGGCAACCCCGACAACACCAAATTCCCGGATGTGGATACGCAAACCCAATACGGCTGGAATTCCCAGGTCAAGATGAAGGTCCCTGTTTTTACCGGCGCGCTCGGTTCGACCGAGATCGCCAGGAAGAACTGGGAGCATTTTGCCGTGGGCGCGGCCATTTCAGGGATCACCCTGGTCTGCGGTGAAAATGTCTGCGGTATTGACCCGGGCCTGGAACTGGATAATAAAGGCAAGATCAAAAGCTCCCCGGACATGGACCGCAGGATAGAGACGTACAAGAGGTTCCATGAAGGGTTCGGCGAGATCCTGGTGCAGATGAACGTGGAAGACACGCGCCTGGGCGTTGCGGAATATGTGCGTAAAAAGCATAACCTGGATGCGATAGAGCTCAAATGGGGGCAGGGTGCCAAGTGTATCGGCGGCGAGATCAAGGTAAAGAGCCTGGAGCGGGCGCTTGAGCTGAAGAAGCGCGGGTATATCGTTACGCCTGATCCTACGGAAGAAGCGATCCAGAAGGCCTTTAAAGACGGCGCCATAAAGGAGTTTGAGCGTCATTCGCGCTTAGGCTTTGTTTCGGAGGAGGCATTTTTAGCCGAGGTCAAGCGTTTGAGGGGGTTAGGCTTTAAGCGCGTAACCCTTAAGACAGGCGCTTACTCCATGCGTGAACTGGCCATGGCGATCAAATATGCCTCTATAGCCGGGATCGACCTTCTGACCATTGACGGCGCTCCGGGAGGTACCGGTATGAGCCCCTGGAGGATGATGGAAGAGTGGGGTATCCCTACTTTCTATCTGGAAGCGCTCACCTATGAATTTTGCCAGAAATTAGCCAAAAAAGGAATGCGCGTTCCGGATATTGCCATTGCCGGAGGTTTTTCAACCGAAGACCACGTGTTTAAGGTGCTCGCCATGGGTTCCCCCTATGTCAAGGCAGTGTGCATGGGCAGGGCCCTGATGATCCCGGGAATGGTGGGGAAGAATATCGGCACCTGGATCAAAGAGGACAAGCTGCCGGTTACCGTCTCCGACTACGGAAAGACCGAGAAGGAGATATTCGTCTGTTACGAAGAGCTGGCTGAGAAATACGGCAAGGATATAAAGGATATACCCCTGGGTGCCTTGGGCGTATATTCTTTTGTCCAGAAGATCAAGGTCGGCCTGCAGCAGTTGATGGCAGGGAGCAGGAACTTCAGGCTCGCTACCGTTTCCCGCAGGGACCTGATGAGCCTGACCGAAGACGCAGCACGGGTCTCCGGCATTCCTTACGTGATGGATGCATACCGTAAAGAGGCCGAGGCGATCCTTGGCAACGGCAGGGCAAACGGCAAATTCCAGAACCAGGGTAATCACCGCCGCGCAAAAGTAACGGCAGGGAGGTAGCCATGGAGAGGAAGGGCTTATGCGGCACTTGCGTACAGGTTGCATCATGCATTTTTCTGAAGGACCCGCCTGTATGGCAGTGCGAAGAGTTTTCCATCGGCAACAATGCAGCGGCAAGCGTTAAGCAGGCAAAAACAAAGCAGGCCGCTTCTCAGGAAGTTGCAACGGAAAGCGAATAAATCCGCACGAAGAAACAGATGCTTATAAGCTATTGCCCGTCCCTTGTAAAGGGGCGGGCAATAGCTTTCATTCCTTATCTCCCCCGCTTCATTCTTCTAAAATAGCTATTGACAAGAAAGCGAAATAAATATAGAATTTATCCCGTCGTTACATTATCGCGTTTCGCCGGAAAGTATCGGACAAAGACGTCCCATATTCAGAGGATGTCTTTTTTTATTTTATACCTCTTTGCCTAATAATTAGGCAATTATAACGCGCAAATCCAAAGCCGGAGATAAGACCGTATGAAGATCCTGGATAAGGAAATTTTAGCAGACAGCCAGGGAGCCCGTATCGTCAAGCTGACCGTCCAATCGCCCGATATCGCCGCGAAAGCCAAGGCAGGGCAGTTCGTGGTGCTTATGGTAAAAGAAGAGGGAGAGAGGACTCCGTTGACCGTTGTGCAGGCTGACGCAAGCAAAGGCACGATCGTACTCATTGTTCAAGCGGCAGGGTTGACCACAAAGCTGTTGGCAAACATGTATAAAGGAGACTCGCTCTATTCGCTCGTCGGCCCCCTGGGGCACGCTACCGAGATCAAGAACTTTGGCAGAGTCGTGCTGGTCGGAGGCGGCGTGGGGATCGCCGAGATATATCCGGTTGCCAGGGCCCTTAAAAGCGCCGGCAACCACGTCACGGCGATCATCGGGTCGCGCACAAAAGACCTGTTGATCCTTGAGCGGGAGTTAGGCGGGACAACGGATGCCCTGACGGTCATGACTGACGACGGCTCATACGGCAGGAAAGGCTTTGTGACCGAAGCGCTCAAAGAAGAGCTTGCGAAAGAGAAGCCCGGCCTGGTTTACGCCGTGGGCCCGCTGCCGATGATGCGCGCGGTTTCCGAAACTACCAAGAGCTCCGGTGTTCATACCGTGGTATCGCTCAACGCTCTTATGGTGGACGGGACCGGGATGTGCGGCTGCTGCAGGGTGACCGTTGCCGGCCAAGTCAAGTTCAGCTGTATTGACGGGCCGGAATTCGAGGCGCGCGACGTTGATTGGCAGGAGTTAATGAAACGTAATAGCGTATATTGCGAACAAGAAAAACATATTTGCCGTCTGAACAATCTATAAGGGCAGCCATGAAGAAGAAACCGGTCGGCGCCAAGGAACAGGAGAGCGCCGTAAGAGTCAAAGGCTTTGAAGAAGTGGTTTTGGGCTTTTCCGAAACAGAGGCCCTGGAAGAGGCAGCCAGGTGTATCCAGTGCAAAGACCCGAAATGCATTTCAGGATGCCCGGTGGGGATCGACATCAAGACCTTCATCCGGTGCATAAAAGAAAAAGATTACGCCGCAGCCTATTCTACGATACGCCAGAAGAACAATTTTCCTTCCATATGCGGAAGGGTATGCCCCGCGGAATACCAGTGCCGTAAGGCCTGCGTGTTCACCAAGAAGGGTTCTCCCTTTGCTTCGGAGGACGCGATCAATATCCATTTTCTTGAAAGGTTTGCCGGAGACTATGGCGCAAAAGCGAAAGTCGCGGCTCAGACGGAGAGTGCCGCCCGCCTTTCTAAATTCAAAGTAGCGGTCGTAGGGTCGGGCCCGGCAGGGTTGTGCTGCGCCGGCGAGCTTGCCCGTCACGGCGTTCAGGTGGGGATTTTCGAAGGGTTGCATAAGACCGGCGGCGTCCTGCGTTACGGCATCCCGCCGTTCAGGCTTCCCAGGGAGATCCTGGATTTCGAGATCGACTCCCTCAAGAAGATCGGCGTCAAGATCAACACCAATTTCATCGTCGGCAAGGCCAAGACGATCGAAGAGCTTTTTGCCGAAGGGTTTTCCGCGGTATTTCTGGGCCTGGGGGCCGGGATACCGTCGTTTTTGGGCATACCGGGAGAAAACCTCTGCAATATCTATTCGGCAAACGAATTCCTCACCAGGGTAAACCTGATGTCGGCGCATAAGTTCCCGGCGTTTCATACGCCCGTCAGTATCGGCAGGCACATCGTGGTCATCGGCGGAGGCAATACCGCGATGGACGCGGCGCGCGTTGCCATACGGCTGCAGCATG
>JAQTNB010000154.1 GCA_028714055.1 Candidatus Omnitrophota bacterium | reverse complement strand
AAAGAGGTTCTTAATCCCCGCGGTAAGCGTGGTAAGCTCATGCGTCTTAAACTTAGGCACGGAAACAAAGTGATCACAGGTGTCAAGCCAGGTAGTAAGAGGGAAATTTCTGCGCCACCTTCTCTTATCAAACCGGACCAGCTCAATACCCTCCGAACGAGCGACTTCTTTCATCCCCGACTTCTCATACACCTCTTCCTCTATATTGTCTTTCCTTCCCAGGAGGCTTGGCCCGTCACCGAGGTATATGCGGCAGTTTATCTCCTTTAAGAGGCGCACCACCCCCCGCACGACTTCCGGGTGAGTATCAACGCAATACTGCGGCTCTTGTGCCGACAGGAGATTGGGCTTGACCAAGACAGAGCTCTTGGGTTTGACAAAAGCCTCGATCCCTCCCAGCAGATCCACTGCCTTCCTGACCGCGGCAAGGACATCCTGCCGGTTATAATCGGCACACCTGACAAGGGAAATATCCGGATTATTCATATCTTGAAAAATTTGCGCGCGTTATCCGTGGTGATACGCGCGACCTCTTCCACGGAGGTATTGCGAAGGCGGGCTATCTCTTCGGCAAGCCTCAAGACCTCGCGGGGCTCATTGCGCCTGCCGCGCAGGCCTTCGGGAGAAAGAAAAGGCGCGTCTGTCTCAAGCATCAGCCTCTCTGCCGGCACTGCCGCAACTAATTCACGAAGCCCAGCTGCCTTCGGATAGGTAATATTACAGGTAAAAGAGACCATAAAGCCCAAGGCAAGGCATTCCTGCATAAAAGCGGCATCCCCGGAAAAACAATGAACGACCGCGCTCAGCGGCATAAAATCCTTGAGGATCGAAAGGGTATCCTGCCCTGCCTGGCGCGTATGGATCACCAGGGGCAAGCCCTTTTCTTTTGCCAGGCGGATAAGCGAAATAAAAAGCGGCCGCTGATTCTCCTGCTTTGAAAATCCTTTATAATAATCCAGGCCGATCTCCCCGATTGCCACAACCTTATTGCTTCCTGCCAGGTCCTTAAGCTGCAGCACCTGATTTTCTCCGGCATGGTCTGCCTCGTGCGGGTGTATGCCCACTGCCGCATATATGGAGGGGAATTCCGCTGCCAGCTCAATAGAACGCCGCGACCCTGCAAGGCTTGAACCGATGTTGACGATATTGATAATGCCGTCACTTTGAGCGCGCAGCAGGACTTCTTTGCGGTCAAGGTCAAAATCGGGAAAATCAAGATGGCAGTGCGTATCTATTAAAGAAGGGCGAGAATGTTGTTCCATGTTTTCTAGACAGAGGGTTTGCGTGTATCGATACGCGGGAATAAGGGATTCCCCTTTTTAATGACTGCCGAGCCTGCCTGCTGGTATATGGAAGCGCATGTAGAAGGTATGAAAGGTGCCAGCGCTTCTTGCGTATGCCTGATAACATCGGCAAGCACCGCGATAAAAGCCTCCAACTCTTTGAGCTTCCCTTCTTTTGACAGGTTCCAGGGCTTGGTATCTTCGACGTATTTGTTGGCCATATTGATCGCTTCCCAGATACTCTCCAGCGCCGCAGAGAAGTTGTAATCGGCTGCCTCCGCCAGGTGGGCTTTGACTTCCGTGTTCAGGCGCGCCAGTTTCTCATCGATTGCGCCTGCGGCAGGCGTATGCGCTGCGCTACCGGCAGCCTCCCGCACGGGGATGCGGCCGTCAAAATACTTCTCGACCATCGTCAAAGTCCGGTACACCAGGTTCCCCAGATCGTTAGCCAGGTCGCTGTTGAACCTTTTTACCAGCGATTCCTCTGAAAAACTCCCGTCCAGGCCGAAAGGCACGTCGCGCAGGAGAAAATACCGGTAGACATCCAGGCCGTATTTATCAACCATATCCAGAGGGGAGATCACGTTGCCGCGGGATTTGGACATCTTATCTTCCCCGACCATCCACCAGCCGTGGGCAAAGACGGTATCAGGCAGGCGTATGCCAAGGGCTTTAAGCATAATCGGCCAGTAAACCGCATGCTGCCGCAGGATATCCTTGCCGATAAGGTGCACAACCACGGAATCCTTCTCCCACCACTCGGAATGGTATACCCCTTTCTCGTCAAAATCACCGGCAGCGCTTATATAATTGATCAACGCGTCAAACCAGACGTACGTAACATGCTCCGGACTAAAAGGAAACGATATCCCCCAACTCAGGCGCTCCCGGGGCCGTGAAATGCACAGGTCGTTCAATTTATTGAGTTCAAGGAACTTTACCACCTCTTCGTAACGGCTGGCAGGCTTGACAAAACCCGGGTGTTCGTAGATATAGCGGATAAGCCAGTCCTGGTAGGCGGAAAGCTTGAAAAAATAATTCGTTTCCCTGATCTTCTCCACAGGCCTCTTGCAATCGGGGCAATGCCCCTCTTCCAACTGCTTTTCCATCCAGAAGGTCTCGCAGGGCGTGCAATACCATCCTTCATATTGGGAAGGATAGATCTCTCCCTTGCTTTTTAGTATCGAGAGGACCCGCTGGACCGTGCGCACGTGCCTTTCTTCGGTCGTGCGGATAAAATCATCATAGGAGATATTAAGTTTCTCCCATAGCTTCCTGAAGATCGGCACGATCGTATCGGTAAATTCCAGGGGGGATAATCCCGCGGCCTCTGCCGCGCGCTGGATCTTCTGCCCGTGCTCGTCGGTCCCGGTCAGGAACCGGACATTTTTTTCTCCCAGCAGCCGGCGGTGGTAACGCGCCAGGGTGTCGGCGGCAATGGTCGTATAGGAATGGCCGATATGGGGAGCGGCATTCACGTAATAAATAGGGGTTGTAATATAGAACTTACTTGCCATGCTCTTTTTCCTTATAATTCATCTCGATCTGAGTCCCGTCTTCCATCTCCACGGTTGCCGTGCGTTTAAAGACGTTCACCGAAACAACCTTGCCTTTTCCCTGGGGCAGGTGCAGGCGTTCCCCTTCTTTGGGAAGCCCCTTGGAAAGATTCTTGTATGTCTCGTATTCAAACGATAGGCAGCACATCAGGCGGCCGCAAAGCCCCGAGATCTTGGGAGGGTTAAGCGGAAGCCCTTCTTCTTTTGCCATCTTGATGGTAACCGGCTCAAAATCCCTCAGGAAGCGGGCGCAACAAAGCTCCCTGCCGCAGGGGCCGAATCCTCCGAAAAGCCTTGCCTCGTCACGCACGCCGATCTGGCGCAGCTCGATCCTGGCCTTGAAGATCTTTGCCAGGTCCTTGACCAATTCCCTGAAATCTATGCGGCCGTTGGCGGTAAAATAGAATATGATCTTGCTGCGGTCAAAGGAATGCTCAGCCTGGACCAGCTTCATCTCCAGCTTGTGCTCGGCTATTTTCTTGGCGCAGGTGCCGAATGCCTCTTTTGCCTTGGCGCGGTTATCTTCGATCTGCTTCAGGTCGTTATCCCGCGCAAGGCGCAGGATCTTCTTGATCGGTTCCTTGGACCCGCTCTCAGAGTTTTTGCCCTTGGGGCAAACGATCCTGCCGTAATCCAGGCCGCGGTCATGCTCGATAATGACGTAATCCCCTTCTTTAAGTTCGAGTTCCTGGGCATTATACATGTATGTCTGGCCCAAGTCCCTGAGCTGCACCATGATCATCTTTGGCATATCTGGGCCCTCACGTTTGACAATAAAAGCTTGGTATTTACATTACGTTCCAGGTAAAGAAGCGATTCCGAGATGGTATTCATGATGCTGTCTAACGCCGGCCAGCCGTAGCGATTGATAAAACCAAGAAGCTCATCGCGCCGGTCAAGATTGATCAGCTCCGAATGCGGGAGCCCTGTCTTTACCATATAAATATCCCGAAACCAGGTAGCCAGGACATTAAGGACCACGTGCAGGTCTTCTTTTTCTTTGGCCGGCCCGGAGGAACCCGGCGAAGAAAAGATGAATTCATTGATGATCCTGTTTTTCTCTCCCAGCAGGTCGGTCTCCCTGAGTGCAAGGGCGTAACCGATCCTCCCTTCGCTGAAATACCCCAGGAAATGCGCGCGCGGCTGCTGGATGCCGAAATCATTCACCATGATCTCTTCAAGCACATGCCTTGCAAGCGGAGCAAAGCGTATGATGCGGCAGCGCGAAATGATTGTCTTGAATAAAAGCGCCTGCTTTGAGCTCGTCAGGATAAATACCGCCTGCTCCGGC
>JAQTNB010000153.1 GCA_028714055.1 Candidatus Omnitrophota bacterium | reverse complement strand
CAGCACCATCTTCGGAACAACATTGAAGATTCCCGCAACACGATCCTGGTGGTCGGCTACATGGCCAAGGATACCCTGGGCAGGAGGATAGTCGAACGCCTGCCTTTTGTGCGCATCTTCGGCGTAGAGCATGAGTTGAACGCCGAGGTCGTGGTGATTAACTCGTTTTCCGGGCACGCGGACCGTAACGCCCTGCTGGATTTCATCAGCGCCTGCCTTCCCTTAAAACGCATATTCCTGGTGCACGGCGACCAGGAGCAGTCGCAGATGCTTTGTGACTCTCTCCTGCAGAAAGGGCTGGATGCGTATATCCCCGCCAAAGACGAAGAGGTCTTGCTAAAATAGCGGTTGTGTGGTAATATAACGCCTTCGTATGTTATATTGTTAATTAATTGCTTTAGATGTCACTCCTCGTCATAAGCGCCGGCTGGATTTCTGCAAAATTTGCTACGCAAATTTTTCGAAATCCAGCTCGGCATGACGAGGAGTAATCCAGCAGGATAGGCCCTTCCTTCCATTGGGAAGGGGCCTAACTCGCCCGCCACAAAATGTGGCGTGCTCGTTAAGGAGGTCATTATGACAGGCGGAAAAGCAACTCCCAAGAAAGACGAAGCGCTTAAAGCTTCAACCGGGCAACCCGTTAAAACCGGGCAGATACTGGCCCGAGGTATCAATACCTACAAACCGGGGATAAACGTCAAGGGGATGGGCACGATGTATGCCGTCTGCCCGGGTACGGTCTATTTTACCCGCAGGAAAACCTCGCACGGGAAAGTCAGGACATATCTTAACGTCCGCCCGCCGGAAAAAAAGACCTCAGCCTAAAACGCCTTTATGCCCGGCGGAACGCCTGCGCAGCGATATGCCTACGCTAGATATGCGTTTGCGATAACGGATACGGCCTTTCTGTGCGCGGCGCTCCTTGTTTTTCAGGCAAGCGGGCTCTCCGCCCTGCTTGCGCAAAAAACCACCCTGCTATATCCTCACCGGTTTTATTCCCTCCTGGCCTATACGGGAGTTTCCTTCCTGGGGTACAGCCTTCTGGCGTTTCCATTGCATTTTTTCCAGTCGTTTGTGCTCGAGCACCGTTTTCAGCTCTCCAGGCAGAGATTCGGCGCCTGGTTACTCGACCGCTGTAAGGAGGGGGCCATTTCCTATCTCATCATCATGGTTTTGCTGTGCGTTTTTATGGTGACGGCGGAACGTTTTGCACGGCACTGGTGGCTCCTGCTTTCGCTTTTTTGGGTATTTTTTTCCGTTTTATTGGCGCAGATCGCGCCGCTGGTGTTGATCCCTCTGTTTTTTAAATGCAGGAAAACCGAAGACCAGGGCTTACGGCAGAAGGTGCTGGACCTGGCGGCGAAGATGCGGATAAAACTACTGGATGTCTATGAGTTTGATCTGAGCAGCAAGACCATCAAGGCCAACGCGGCCCTTACCGGGATGGGAAGGTCCCGCAGGGTACTGGTCGCCGATACCCTGAAAGCCAACTACACGCATGAAGAAATAGGGGTGATCATCGCGCATGAGCTGGCGCACCATAAGCTCAGGCATATCCCGAAATTGATCGCCGTCAACGGCGCAAGCACCCTGGCGCTCTTTTACCTTGTCTATAAGACAAGCCCTGCTCTCCTGCGGTATTTCGCCGTTCCTTCCCTGGTTGACCTCGGGGCCCTGCCTCTGCTGATGTTGTATGCGCTTGCGTTTGCGGTGGTGACACAGCCGCTCGGCAATTTTATCAGCCGGCAGTTTGAGCGAAACGCAGATGCCTGCGCCTTGCGCGTGACCGGCGACTACGGCGCTTTCATATCCGCTTTTCAAAAACTGAGCGCGCAGAACCTGGCGGACCATGCCCCGCATCCGTTGATCAAATTCTTTTTCTTTGACCATCCTCCGATTGACGAACGTATTGCGACGGCAGGCAGATTACGACGGCAGGCGGGATTCCAGGTCGCGTAGGATAGCCTCGGCAGCCCGAAGCCCTGCGCCCTTTTCCCCGAGCGTTTCTTTGAGGCCCTTGAGGTCTTCCTTCATGCGCGCCAGTTCTTCGGCGTTTTGCATGATCCCGGCGATTTCGCGGGCGATCCGCCGGGGCCCGGCCCCGAACTGGATAAATTCCGGGACGATCTTTCTTCCCGCGGCGATGTTGACCATCCCGATGTAGGGGACCCTGACCTGCGGCCGGTAGAGCAGGTAATTGAGCAGGCTCATTTTATACAGCAGCACAAAAGGCGTTCCCATGATCGCCGTTTCAAGCGTGGCTGTCCCCGATGCCACCATGGCAAAATCCGCCGCCCCGAGGCAATCATAGGTCTTTCCTTCGATGATTCGGGTCTCCACCGCGCATTTTTTCGTGAGCGTTTTATAGATCTCCCAATCGACTGCTTCGGATTTCGCGATCACCGCCTGCACCGGGAACCGCTCTTTAAGCAGTTCTGCCGCGGCAAGCATCACCGGAAGGATCCGCTCCACTTCCGCCCGGCGGGAGCCGGGGAGGAGCGCCAGCGTCGTCTTGGAAAGAGGGAGCTTTACGTTATTAAGGAATTCTTCCTTTTTCATCGTCGGCTTGACGATGTCAAGCAGGGGGTGCCCGAAGAATTCCGCGCGCACCCCGTGTTTTTTATAAAAATCTACCTCGAACCTGAAAAGCACGCATATCTTCGAGACGTATTCCCTGATCGTCTTGACCCTTCCGGTCCGCGAAGCCCAGACCTGGGGGCTGACATAGTAGACGACCGGCAGGCGCCTGTTCACGGCGCGCGCAAGCCGCAGGTTAAAACCGGAGAAATCGACCAGGATCAGGCAGTCGTAATGCTCGGAGGCGATCATCCGCAGGATATTCTTTTTCAAGGAGAAAAACCGGGGGAGTTTCCTGAGGACATCGAAGAGCCCGATGACGGAAAGCTCCCCGATAGGGAAAATGATCTGCGCGCCTTCCTGCGCCAGGCGCGCGCCCCCGACCGCCGAGACCTGTAACTGCGGCCGCAGGGCCTTGAGCTGCCGCACCAGGTGCGCGGCATGGAGGTCTCCCGATGCCTCGCCGCAGACGATGAGGATCCTGTTTATGAGCGCCATATGCTTTTTTGGATACGCAGGGCTACGGAAAGGGCGTCACGCCCTGCCTCTCCGGAGACCAGGGGTTCTGTTCCGGAGGCAACGCAGCGGACGAAGGATTCCAGTTCTTTGCGCAACGGCTGTTCTTTTTCTATCGGCAGGTCTTCTTTGGTGATCGTGTCTTTTTCTTTGGTGTAGCGCCGGGCGCGGGCTTCCTTGTAGTCCAGGGAGATATAGGTATTTTCCTGGAAGATCCGTATCTTACGCATGACCTCGTCGGAGACGCGGCTTGCCGTCAGGTTGGCCACGCAGCCGTTCTTAAAAGTAAGGCGCGCGTTGGCGATGTCTTCGAAAGACGTCAGGACATTGACGCCGGTGGCTTCGATGCGTTTTACCGGCGAGGATACCAGCCCCAGGACGATGTCTATATCGTGGATCATCAGGTCCAACACCACGCCGATATCCAGGGACCGGTTGGGAAAGGGGCTTAAACGGTGGCATTCGATAAAGCGGGGCTCGTGGATGATCCTGCGCGTTGCTTCAAATGCCGAGTTAAAGCGTTCGACATGGCCTACCTGCAGGGTGCGTTTTCGCGCGCGGGAGATCCTTATAAGGCGGTTTGCCTGGGGGATGTTTTCGGTAAAGGGTTTTTCAACCAGGCAGTGGATATCATGGGAGAGCATCTCGGCGCAGAGCGCGTAATGCTGCCTCGTGGGGGTGGCAATGCTTACCGCGTCCACCTTGCCAAAGAGTTCCCGGTAATCCGCCGCGGCCGTTACCCCGAGGCCTTCAGAGACTTCTTTGAGGCGGCCGGTGTCGGTATCGCATACCGCTTCTAGGGAGCATTCCGGGATCTCTTTATAAAGCCTGGCATGGATACTCCCCAGGTGGCCGACCCCGATAACGCCGATTTTTACCTTTTGCATAGAAAAATGATAGCAAAACACTCGACATAAGTCAACCAATATGATCGAATAAGCATTCTTTAAGAGGAGCCAAAGTTGCGGGATTATCTTAAGTTACTTAGATTCTTAAGGCCTTATCTGGGGCAGCTTTCCCTGGCGACCGTATGCATGGGGTTTTCCGCGGTTTTTGACG
>JAQTNB010000152.1 GCA_028714055.1 Candidatus Omnitrophota bacterium | reverse complement strand
CAATAACCCCCTGAACGGCGTTTTGAATAATACCCAGCTGGTTAAGATGATCGCGGACAGAAAAAAAGAATTCAGCTTCGATGAATTCAGGGAATATATCGATGCCGTAGAGAAGTCGGCGGTGCGCTGCAAGGATATTACCAGGGCCCTGCTTGAATTTTCCCACACCTCCGCGGATACGTTCAAGGCCATTTCGCTCAACGAGCTTATCGAAAGCGTGATAACGCTGGTGAGGCGCGAGCTTGAGCTGCAAAGTATCGAGGTGCGCACGCGCTTCGCGGAAAAGCTTCCTTTGGCTTACGGTAACCCCCAGCTTATTCAGCAGGCGATCTTCAATCTCGTCTCCAACGGCGCCTGGGCCATACGCAAAAAGAACAGCCCCGAAGGAGGGGTTATTACCATCTCGACCTTTGAAAGCGAGGCCACCCGCGGCGCCGGTTTTTCCGTCGCCGATACCGGGATCGGAATATCCAAGGAGCACATGGATAACCTTTTCACGCCCTTTTTTACCACCAAGGACGTAGGCGAAGGAACGGGGCTGGGCCTTTCGATCGTCTATAATATAGTCAAGGATCACCGGGGAAAGATTACCGCGCAAAGCAAGGAAGGGGAGGGGACGGTGTTCACGGTAAGCCTTCCTCTCCACGATGCCGCGCCGGATAAAGGTTAAACCGCTTTTTAAAGGCGAGGTTTCATAACAGGAGGGGTGTATGACGGCGCACAAGAAGCCAAGCATCTTGATCGTTGATGACGAAGAGGTGGTAAGGGATTTCCTGGAACGGTTTTTCAGGCTTAAAGGCCTGGAGGTAGCGTCGGCCGAGAACGGCGAGAAGGCCGTTGAAAGCATGCGCGCGAAGGCATCCGATATCGTGTTCCTCGATGTGCGCATGCCCCAGATGAACGGCATGGAGGCGCTCAGGGAGCTTAAGAAGATCGCGCCTTCGGCAAAGTTCGTGATGATGACGGGCTATGCGGTCGATGACCTCCTGAAAGAATCCCGGAAAGAAGGCGCGATCGCCTCGATCAAGAAGCCGTTCGACATGACCCAGCTCTCCGCCCTCATCGAAGGGCTTTCCCTGCAAAAGACAGGAGACAAAAAGATGACCATTATGGTTATTGACGACGAAGAGGTAGTGCGCAAGTTTTTTGCCAGGCTCCTGCGAGATTATGTCGTGATTACCGCCGAAAGCGGCGCAGAGGCCCTGGAGAAGATAAAAAAAGAGAAGGTCGACCTGGTGTTCCTTGATATCGTGCTCAAAGACATAAACGGGCTGGAGCTTGCCCGCACGATCAGTCAGATGAGCCCCGGCACCGAGATCATCCTGATAACCGGAGACCCCCTGAAAGGCGATGAGACAAAGGGCCTGGGCGTGCGGGGGTGTTTCTGGAAACCCTTCGAGATCGATATGATCCTGGCAGAGGTTGACTCGGTCAAACAATTAAAAGGACTATAACAAATGGGCCAAAATTCATTACGCGTGCTGGTTGTAGATGACGAAAAAATCGTGCGTGATTTCTTCAAGCACCTGCTTGCCTTCATGGGCATAGAAGTCTCTGAGGCCCAGAGCGGGGCCGAGGCGCTGGAACAGGTCGGCAGGTCGCCCTTTGACCTTTATTTCATCGATGTGCGCATGCCCGGCATGAACGGCCTGGAAACCTACCGGGCAATACGCCGGGCGCATCCCCAGGCGCTGGCGGTGATGATGACCGGTTATGCGGTGGAAGACCTCCTGACGCAGGCGGAAAAAGAGGGAGTGGCCAGCCACATCCATAAGCCCTTCGACATCAGCCAGATAAAAGAAGTGATCGCGAAAACAGAAGAAGAGAAAAAAGGGATGGCTTCTTTGCGGGTGCTGGTCATCGATGATGACAAGGCGATCCTTGATTTTCTTTCCGGGCTCCTGGCGAATAAGGATGCCTCCTGTAAGCTTGCCTCCAACCGCAGCGAAGCCCTCGCCTTCCTGCAAAATGAGAAATTCGACCTGGTCTTTCTTGACCTGATGCTGCAGGATACCAACGGCATGGAACTGCACCGGGAGATCACCTCCCGCATGCCGCAGGTGCCGGTGATACTCATGAGCGGCTATCCTCAGAAGCTCAAGGAAGCAACGGGAAAGATGGACCTTGCCGGATGTCTATACAAACCTTTTGAAGTGCGGGAGATCATGTCGTTTTTGGAATTGGCAAAGGCAAAAAAGCATGAGTGATGTTGCGGCCCTTAAGGAAGAAAATCTCCGGCTGGCGCAGGAGCTTAAAAAACGCACCTTTGAGCTTGCCGTCCTCTATGAAATAACCGGCAGTATCAGCAATACCCTCAATTACGACGATTTCCTGCGTTTTATCACGGATTCCCTTAACAAGATCATCGATTATGACCTCTGCGTATCGCTCTTGATCGACGAAGACAAAAAACCGAAGATGACCCTGCGGGTCCTGCGCCCGGTGAGTAACGCGGTGATCGAAGCGGCCAGGACAAAGGCAGCCGCGGCTCTCGGGACCCTCAGAGGCGAAGAGGTCATATTGCAGGAGGCTGCTTCGGGCGCGCAAGAAGAGGCAGGGGGCGCAGAGCAGGGCATCATGCGTTCTTCTTTTGATGTGCCTTTGTTTGTGAGAGGGAAAGCCGTGGGGATATTAAGCGTTGCCAGCGCCCGGGACGCCGCTTTCTCGGATGATGAGATCCGGTTGTTCTATACCCTGGTTTCCCAGGCGCAAGGCGCGATCGAACGGCTGCAGTCGGTATTGGCTGCCGAAAAAAATAAGATGAGGATCATGGTCGAGCGGATGTCCGAAGGCGTGCTTTTGTTCGACGAGCGGGGCCATCCGGTCCTGCTGAATGCCTCAGCGAGGGAGATGCTCGGTTATCCTTTATCCCGCAAGGAGCCCCCGGATTTCGCCGGGTTCTTAAACGATATGGGCTTGAGCGCATCATTTGGGGAATCCGGACTTCCCTTTGTCAAAGAGGCGTATATCAATGAGCCGCACCCCCGCATCGTCCATGTCGAAGCGGTATCCCTGCATGATGACGAGCAAAACCCTTTGGGCACGGCAGCGGTGCTCCGGGACGTTACCCGCGAGCGCGAGATCGACCAGATGAAAAATGATTTTGTATCCCTGGTCTCGCATGAATTGCGCACGCCGCTGGTGGCGATCAGAGAGGCGACGCTTAACATGCTGAAGGGCGCGTTGGGGGAATTAAACCAGGGGCAGAAGGATTTCCTTTCGTTGACCAAGCGCAACATCGAGAGGCTGGACCGCCTGATCACCGACCTGCTTGACATCGCGCGTATCGAGGCAGGGAGGTTCCAGCTCAACAAGCAAAAGACCGATATTACCCGGATCGTCAGCGAGGTCGCCGGGCTCTTCCAAGAGGCGGCGCGGGAAAAGGGGCTGCGTTTGGAGGTTTCCTGCCAGCCGCAGATACCCTCCATAGAGGCCGATACGGATAAGCTGACGCAGGTCATCTCCAATCTCGTCGGCAACGCGCTCAAGTTCACGCCTCCGGGAGGGACGCTCAAGATCGTCTCCGGTTTTCAGGAGGGGTGCGTGCGCGTGGATGTCTCCGATACCGGCGTGGGCATCCCCGCAGAGGACATGGGGAAGGTCTTTGATAAATTTTATCAGGTCTCCCGCGCCCAGCAGCCGGGTTTCAAGGGGACAGGCCTGGGCCTGGCAATATGCAAGGGGATCGTGGAAAAGCACGGCGGAAAAATATGGGTGACAAGCGGGCCGGATGAAGGCGCGACCTTCAGCTTTACCCTTCCGGCATCATAACCCTATGCTGCATAGCGCGCTGATCTGTTTATTGTGCCTTATCGCACCGCTTTCTGGCTGGTGCGGCCCTGCCGGAGACTGGCAGTCTGTCGGCGGGGACCATTTCCTGGTTTATTTTACCGCTAATGAAAAATTCGCCAAAGACGTGCTGGACAAGGCGGAGTTCTATTACCGTAACATCGCGACCGACCTAGGCTATCCCCGTTATTCGCAATTCTGGACATGGGATAAGCGCGTCAAGATCTATATTTACGCTGACCGGGAGTCGTTCGTAAAGGCCACGGGCCAGGCAGAATGGGCAGAAGGCCTGGCAGACTACGCGAACAAGCAGATCATCAGCTACGCCTGGAGCCAGGGGTTCATAGAGTCGCTCCTGCCGCATGAGATGGCGC
>JAQTNB010000151.1 GCA_028714055.1 Candidatus Omnitrophota bacterium | reverse complement strand
ACCGTCAATGGCCCGATCACGCAGATCACCGGATGCATCTTACACGCTCTCCTTATTCCTGCCGTGAAAAATAAGCGAATACGCCAAGAACGCGGTGCCGATGGTAATGGCGCTGTCGGCAACGTTAAAGACAGGCCAGACCCTGAAATCCAGAAAATCAATCACATGCCCGCGCAGCAGCCGGTCGATCAGGTTTCCCAGCGCTCCCGAAAGGATAAGCACCAAAGAAGCGGCATAAAGCCTGCTGTGGCTCCTGTCATGAAGCTGGCGCACGATAAGGACCACCGCGAACAACGAGGCAAGGACAAAAACCAACGTGTAATTTTTAAGTATCCCGAACGCCGCGCCGCGGTTATAGACAAGCGTAAGATAGACGACGCCATTGACCAGCGGCTGCGGCTGGTTTAAGGGCAGATGATGGATGGCAAGGTATTTGGTAAGTTGGTCGAGGAACAGAAGCGAGGCAACGGCAATGACAATCATCCCGGAGGGATTCGTTTACCTTTTTTCCTTCTTTTCCTGGCATTTGACGCACAAACGCGCCTGGGGCACAACCTTGAGCCTGGTTTTGGTAATGAGGCACTTGCAGCTCTCGCAGATGCCGAATGTCCCGTCCTCTACTTTCTTGAGGGCGTCTTCCAATTCATAGAGCACCTGGCGCTCGTTTGAAGCCAGGCCTAAGGAAAATTCCCGGTCATAGGTGTCGGTGGCTACGTCGGCCATATGGTAGGTGTAGCCCGAGATGTCGCCGGCGGCATCCTTCTGCGATTTCTTCAGCGTGTCATCGGAGATATGCTTTATATCGTCGACCAATTCTTCTTTGCGCGACAGGATTATCTTCTTGAACTCCTTCAGGTCTTTCTTGGTATAGCGTTTCTTTAACACTCAGTACCTCCTATGGCGGATAAACATCTCCCGCAGATGGAACCGTGTTCCCGGTGAGCTCCGACGGTCTCGGAGTAATTCCAGCAGCGCTCGCATTTGGCGCCCGCCGCCTTTGCCGCCCGCAGGGCCACGGCAGGATAGATGCTGCTTTGCGAAAATCCTTCCTGCGTTACCTCTCCCCTGGCGACTGAAACCTGCGAAACTTTGAAGATTTCGCAAAGGTCATCTTCTAAACTTGCTAAGAATTTATACCAGTTTTCATCGTTTGTCAACATATATATTCCGGCGTCAAATGAGCTGCCGATCTCTGCCTTGTTTCGCATCTCTTCGAGCAATTTATCGACCTCGGGCTTAAGGTCCACCGCCCTTGCAAAGGCCTGGCAATCCTGCGCCTGCGTGGCGTCATCAACACCCATATGGCGCGCTTCAGGCCAGCTTAAAAGATGGGCGCTTGATTCCGCGGCCTTAAGCCTTGGCATATTCTGCCATATCTCCTCGGCAGTAAAAACAAGGACCGGCGCGATAAGCCTGGTTAGAACATCCAATACTTTATACAGGGCAGTCTGGGCGGCCCTTCTTTCCGGAGATTTGGCGGCATAGGTATAAAGCCTGCCCTTGACCGCGTCCAGGTAAAACGTGGAAAGATCAAGATTACAGAAATTATAGACAGACTGGTATGCCTGATAAAATGAGAATGATTCATATGCCGCCTGGACAGCCTCGATCAACGCGCTCGTTTTCCAGAGGATGAACCTGTCGATCTTGCGCAGCTCTTCGTGAGCCACGCGATCCTTGGCAGGGTCAAAATCATAGAGGTTGCTCAGCATGAAGCGCGCGGTATTCCTGATCTTGCGGTATGCCTCCGAGAGCCTGGTCAATATTTCCTTTGAGATGCGGATATCCTCGTTATAGTCGCTTGAGGCTACCCACATGCGCAGGATGTCCGCGCCGTATTCCTTTATAATATCGTGCGGAGAGATGACGTTACCCAGGGACTTGGACATCTTCCGCCCTTCTCCGTCAACCACAAAACCGTGGGTCAAGACGTTCTTAAAAGGCGGCTTGCCGTCGATGCAGACACCCGGGATAAGCGAAGACTGGAACCACCCGCGGTGCTGGTCAGACCCTTCAAGGTATAAAGCAGCCGGAACGCCGCCCAGCTCTTTTCTCTTTTTGACCACTGCCTGGTGGCTTACTCCCGAATCAAACCAGACATCAAGGATGTCGCTGCCTTTTTGAAAATCATTCTTACCGCATTTCGCGCAGGTAACTCCATCCTGGAGAAAATCGCCTTCCGGGCGCTTGAACCAGCAATCAGTGCCTTCTGCCGAGGCGTATCGGCGGAAGCGCTCGATGACCGGAAGATAGAGCCCTTCATGGCCGCATGACTTACAGATAAGCGCGGGGATCGGCACACCCCAGTAGCGCTGGCGGGAAAGGCACCAATCAGGACGCAAGGCTACCATTGCCGAGATCCTCTCTTTTCCCGCTTCCGGTACCCAGGTAACTTCATTCTTTATCGCTTCAAGCAGCCTCTCGCGTAACGGCGGGGTATTCGCGCCTTCTTTATGGTCGATGCTCAGGAACCACTGGTTTGTCGCCCGGAATATCACCGGGTTCTTACAGCGCCAGCAGTGCGGATAGGAATGCTGGATCTTGCCGTTAAAAAGCAGGTCTCCCGAAGCCGTAAGCTTATCCAGGATAGCCTTATTGGCATCAAAGACATTGAGCCCGGAAAATTCTCCCGCGCTCTTGTCAAAATTACCCTTGGGATCAACGGGCATCACGATATCCAGCTTATATCTTATACCGGTAAAATAATCTTCGTTACCGTGGCCGGGAGCGGTATGCACAAGGCCTGTGCCGTCTTCTCTTGAAACATAATCCGCGAGTACCACTTTTCCCGTGCGCAGCCCAAGGGGGTGCTCATAGACAAGCCCTTCGAGTTCCCGCCCCTTCATCTCTTTAAGTATCTCAAACTCTTCGATGCCTGCCTGTTTCAGGGCATGCTCAAGAAGGTCTTTGCATAAAATAAGGCTGCCTTTTTTGGTCCTGACATACGCATAGGTGAATTCGGGGTGCACTGCCACGGCAACGTTGGCGATCAACGTCCAGGGAGTCGTGGTCCAGATCACCAGGAAACTCTCCGCGTCAGGCCCGAGAGCACCTGTGAGCTTAAACCGCACATACACCGAAGGCGAGGTATGGTCTTCGTATTCCACCTCTGCCTCGGCCAGGGCAGTCTCGCACCTGAAACACCAGTTCACCGGCTTTAAGCCCCGGTAGACATAGCCTTTCTTTACCAGGACTGCCAGGGAATCCAGGATCGCTTCCTCATATTCCGGCGCAAGGGTCAAATAGGGATGTTCCCAGTCGGCAAATACCCCCAGCCGCTTGAATTGTTCGCGCTGGATAGCCACGTATTTAAGCGCGTAGTCATGCGCTTTCTGCCTGAACTCCACCTGGCCGATCTGGTATTTATTGATCTTGAGTTCCTTAAAGAGCTGATGCTCGACCGGCAGGCCGTGGCAGTCCCATCCCGGGACATATGCCGAGGAATACCCCTGCATGGTCTTATACTTGATGACGATATCCTTGAGGGTCTTATTCAGCGCGTGGCCTATATGGATGTCTCCGTTGGCATACGGAGGCCCGTCATGAAGCACCCAGTGCCCTTTTGCCGAAGGCTTTTCCCGGATCAGGCGATAGATATCCCGTTCCTGCCATGACTGCAGCATCGCGGGTTCCCTTTTGGGCAGGTCTGCCTTCATGGGAAAAGCGGTCTGCGGAAGATTAAGCGTTTTTTTATAATCCGTCTTATCTGACATATTTTCCGATTATGAGTTTAAGGTCTTTCCTGGTTTTCTCCGGGATGCGCTTTCTATCGGTGATGATCGCGTATTTGAGCGCGTCACCGCAGGAGCACTCTTTGTGCGCGGGGAAATCCTCTATGAGCCTGTTAAGGATCTTCTTGGCGTTCTCGATATTATTGCGCAGGTTCTCGATCACCATCTCGACGGTCACCGACGCATGCGACGGGTGCCAGCAGTCGTAATCCGTGACCGCGGCCAAAGTTGAATAGCAGATCTCTGCTTCGCGCGCGAGCTTTGCCTCGGCAAAGTTGGTCATGCCGATGATGTCCATGCCCCAGGCGCGGTACAGCTTTGATTCTGCCAGCGTAGAGAACGCCGGCCCTTCCATGTTGATGTAGGTGCCGCTTGTATGCACACAAACTCCCGGCGTAGCTTTTGCCGCCCCGGAGAGCGCGGCGCTCAGCTGCGGGCACACC
>JAQTNB010000150.1 GCA_028714055.1 Candidatus Omnitrophota bacterium | reverse complement strand
CTGCGGAGCAGCAGGGAGGGGCGCAAGGGCGCGGCAGGCGCGCAAGTTCGGTATCCTACGACAGCGAGTATTAACCGGTTTTTGAAAAAAGGAGAGCGTTATGCCTCTGACAGTCGAAATTTCCGAAAAGACCAAGGGTGTGATGATCGTGGCGTTAAACGGTGCCCTGGATACCACTACTTATCAGGTGCTCCAGGAGAAGCTTCAGGGAGTGCTGGTCCCCGCCTCAAAGGTCCTGATTTTAGACCTGGAGAAGCTGCAGTATATAAGCAGTATGGGTATCAGCGTCGTCTTAAAGGCCCGGAAATACATGGAAGAACACCAGGGTTCTTTTGTGATGGTAAACCTTCAGCCCCAGATCCAGGCGGTCTTTGATATCGTCAACGCCCTTCCTTCCACGCAGATATTCAAAAACCTTGCGGAGGCGGATGCGTATTTAAGCGCCATGCAGCGCAAGGTCAAGGCAAGGCAAAAACAGGAAGAGGAGGAGCGTTTTTAAAAATTTATGGTTTTTACCCCCCTTTTTATGGTATACTTATAACTCCAACTCATTACGAGGCATAGGATAACTCTCTTCTTCTACCCATGAAATGTTCGCCTGTCCGGACAGAATGCGCACAAATGCTTAAGGCGCTTGCTGACGCAACGCGCCTGAAGATCGTGCACGCCCTTTTTGAGAAAGAGGCCTGCGTGGGCGACCTGGTCAGGCGCCTGGGGCAGTCTCAGCCCCATATTTCCCACCACCTGAAGATCCTGAAAAACGCCCATATCGCAGATGACCGCAGAAAAGGCCAGAAAGTCTATTACAGCCTGACTGCTCAGATCCGTAACAAGTTTTCCCCCCGGGATAAATGCACGATCCACCTGAAGTGCTGCTCTATCACCTTCAAGGGCTAAGCTTGGGCGCGGCATATAAATTCATTTTGATATTTCCATAAGATCAGCGTTTGAAACAAGGCACGAAAGGAGCCTCGGTATGGACATCATGCAGTTTGAATTTTCCGATACTATCGGCGGTTACGTCACCGGGTATGACAAGCAAAAAAAGGCCTTCGGGATCAAAACCGTCGACGGAAGGGAATTTACGGCGAATTTGACCTCAAATACCTATGCGCGCGGCCCCCGTAACCTGGAAGAGGGGTATTGCGACTATACCGGCAAGATCGATGAAATGCTTAAGGAAGGCCAGTATCTTTATGTGATCGGGATATTTTACCCTGAAAAGGGGACCCATACCTTTGACGCAAAGGTGCTTATTTTCTCCGGGGCCTCAAAGGATAATTTCCGCCTGGAAGAGGCGGACTGGTGGGCAAAGCAGGCCAGGAGCATCGCCGATTTCTACATAAAAGCGGAGTTCGGAGGGGCGGATTCCATCGATTACGGCAACTACCGCACGATGCTGAGCCTTACCGGAGAGAGAAAGGCCGACCACCGGCAGGAGACCGACACGATCTCCCGCATGGTCTACGGAGAGGCTTCGGCATTCCTGCTTACCGGGGAAGACCGTTTCCTGGAAGCCGCGGAAAAGGGCACCCAGTACCTCAGGGACCATATGCGCTTCTATGATGTCGACGAGAATATCGTCTATTGGTACCACGGCATCGATGTCAAAGGGAAGAAGGAGCACAAGGTCTTTGCTTCGGAATTCGGGGATGATTACGACGCCGTCCCGATGTACGAACAGATCTATGCCCTGGCAGGGCCGACACAGACCTACCGCATTAACGGCGACCCGGCGATCATGAAAGACATCAAGATGACGATCGAGCTTTTCGACCGCTTCTACCTGGATAAGGAAAAGGGAGGGTATTTTTCGCACCTTGACCCGGTAACGCTTGACGCGCGCGCCGAAAGTCTCGGGCGCAACCGCGGCCGCAAGAACTGGAATTCGGTCGGGGACCACGCGCCTGCCTACCTGATCAACCTATGGCTGGCTACCGGAGACCCCAAATACAAGGAATTCCTTAAATATACCGCCGATTGCATTACCAAGTATTTCCAGGACTATGAGCACAGCCCCTTTGTGCAGGAAAAATTCTACGAGGATTGGAGCCATGATAAGACCTGGGGCTGGCAGCAGAACCGCGGCGTAATCGGCCATAACCTCAAGATAGCCTGGAACCTGATGCGTATCAACAGCATCACCCCCGATAAGAAGTATGTGGAGTTCGCCGAGAAGATCGCGGAGACCATGCCCAAATACGGCATGGATGTGCAGCGCGGCGGCTGGTATGACGTGATGGAACGGGAACTCGCGCCGGGGCAGGAACACCTGCGCTTTGCCTGGCATGACCGCAAGGCCTGGTGGCAGCAGGAGCAGGGGATACTGGCGTACCAGATACTCTACGGTATCCTGAAGAAACCGCAATACCTGAAGCTCGCCCGCGAATCGGCCGCATTCTACAACTCCTTCTTTTTAGACCATGATGACGGCGCGGTATATTTCAACGTGCTCAACAACGGTATCCCGTTTTTGCTGGGGACCGAGCGCCTCAAGGGGAGCCACTCCATGGCATGTTACCATTCCATCGAACTGTGCTATCTCTCGCAGGTATACATCAATTGCCTGCATACCAAACAGCCGCTGGACCTGTATTTTAAGCCCATGGTAAACGGCTTTCCCGGAAACATCTTGCGGGTTGAGCCGGATATCCTGCCGAAAGGAAGCGTGCGCATCTCTCAGGTCTGG
Organism: Candidatus Omnitrophota bacterium; assembly: GCA_028714055.1. Lineage (GTDB taxonomy): Bacteria > Omnitrophota > Gorgyraeia > Gygaellales > Profunditerraquicolaceae > JAQTNB01. The sequence goes on along the minus strand of JAQTNB010000150.1, from coordinate 1,497 downwards.
GTCGACGGCAATCCCTGGAAGAATTTCGATGCCGCCAACCTCACCGTTGAAATACCCAATGTGAACTACAGGCCGAAGATCAAGGTGCGCTTAGAGCCGTCTGTATAAAGAAAGAAGGAGAAGCTTTTATGGAGATCAAGACGTTTAGTCAGGACGTGGTTACGGTCGCCGAGATTACCGGCAACCTGGACAGCAATACCGCGCCACAGGCGCAAGAGCAGATCATGCCGTTGGTGGTCGCCAAATGCTGCCTGGTGCTGGATCTGAAGAAGTGCACCTATATCTCAAGCGCGGGGCTCAGGGTCCTTTTAATGCTGGCCAAACAGCTTACCGCCCAGCAGTCGCGCCTGGCTTTGGCAGGCGTCTGCCCCGAGATCAAGGATGTCATGGAGATGACCGGGTTCATCAATTTCTTTCAGATATACGACAGCGTCTCCCAGGCTTCCGAAGCCGTGCGAAAGGAGTGCGTATGATCAGGGTTGACCTTCACCCGACGCACACCTACAAAGATTTCCGTTTGCGCGTGGGAAAACCCCTGCCTTTCGGCGCGACGATCGTCCCCGGAGGGGTGAATTTCTCCATTTATTCGCGCGAGGCTACCTCCTGCGAATTACTGCTTTTTAAAAAACATGAGCACCAGCCTTTTGCCGTCATCCCCTTTCTGAATGAATTCAGGATCGGGAACGTCTTTTGCATGGTGGTCTTTGACCTTGATTACGAAGACGTGGAATACGGCTTTCGCATGGATGGCCCGTTTGACGCCAAAGAAGGCCATCGCTTTGACCGCACCAAGGTCCTGATGGACCCCTATGCAAAGGCAATAGGAGGCAGGGATTCCTGGGGGCAGCAACCCAACTGGGATGACCTCTATCAGCACCGCGCGCGTATCTGTTTTGACGATTTTGACTGGGAGAGCGACCGGCCGCTGGAAACGCCGGTAGAAGACCTGATCATTTATGAGATGCACGTGCGCGGCTTTTCCAATCATCCCTCCTCAAAAGTCAAGCACCCCGGGACGTTCGCGGGCCTGCGAGAGAAGATCCCCTATTTGAAAGAGCTGGGCGTCAATTGCGTGGAGCTGATGCCTATTCATGAGTTTGACGAATTTGAGAATTACCGGATCTCCTCGGTCACGGGAAAGCCCCTGATGAATTACTGGGGCTACAGCAACGTGGGGTTTTTCGCTCCGAAGGCGGGTTTCGCGGCAACGGGAAAATTCGGCATGCAGGTGGATGAGCTTAAGACCCTGATCAAAGAACTTCATAAGAACGGCATTGAGATAATCCTGGATGTCGTCTTTAACCATACCGCGGAAGGCAATGAACAGGGGCCCTACATCTCTTACCGCGGTATCGACAACAAGACCTACTACCTGCTGACGCCCGACGGGTATTATTTCAATTTCAGCGGCTGCGGCAATACTCTCAACTGTAATAACCCGATCGTGCGCAATATGATACTTGACTGCCTGCGTTACTGGGCGTCGGATTACCATAT
>JAQTNB010000149.1 GCA_028714055.1 Candidatus Omnitrophota bacterium | reverse complement strand
ACGCGCCGGAAAGGCTCGTATAATTTCATAGAGGTATACAGGAGCGCCGCGTATACCTGGTATTATATTGACGAAAGTATCATGGAGCCCGACACTTTCTATCAATATATCGTTAAATTCGTCAATGCCCGGGGGGTATCTGATCCTTCTGATATCGTGAGGTTAAAAACGTTTCCGAAAAACCTTCTTCCCGACAGGACGCCTCCGCTCAACCTGACGATAAGCGCGCCTTTCTCTGTTTTGAGCACCGCTAATCTCTCTGCAATTTTTTATGCCGACGATCCGGAATCGGGGGTGGTGTCGATGGATTACCGGATTTTGGCGCTGACATACAGCGGGGTAACCCCTGTGACCGAGTGGAGGACTATTAATTGTTCTCCGGGTAAGGGCGTTATCGTGGTCTGTGCGGGGCTAAATTTGAAGGCGGGGATGACGTATTATTTCCAGGCGTACGCCACCAACGGCGCCGGATTAAGGACAACCAGCCGGTATTCACGCGGCATAACAGTTCGGTAAATGCGGCTTTTCAACTCCTGCTTGCGTAAATCCTTCCTTGATGTCATAATAATGATGTCGTGATATCCCCTTATCCTAAACTTCAAGAGCGTTTGTTGCAAAAAGACGAATGCAGGTAGCGATTGCAGCGATCCGGAAATTCCACACCTATTCCCTGGCCGCGCAGATGCAGCGGCTGGGGCACCTGAAATCCCTGATTACCTTTACTTCCGCGTCAAAATTTAGGAAAAAATAATTCTGACCCCGTTTTTTTGCATTGCGGGAGAGGCGGTTTGTTGATATAATAAAAGACTTAAATAATAAGGAGAGCGCATGTTTTTCGGGTATTTTAAAAGTACCTTGCTGGCAGTAGCCCAGATCTTATTCCTGGCGGGCCTGGGGTTTTTCCTGGTCAAGAAAAACGTCTTAAGCGACGTAGGCCTGGATGCCTTAAGCAAGCTGGTGGTCGAGGTGACGCTGCCGGTTTTGATCTTCTACCAGCTTATCAGGGAATTCAGCTTTACGCTGTATCCTGACTGGTGGACTTTTCCGCTTATCAGCGTCCTGGTTAACCTTGCGGGTTTGATCGCAGGCTTACTGCTGAGAAGATATATCCACGGAGAGCAGCACCGGGATCAGTTCTTAAGCCTGATGACGTTCCAGAATTCCGGCTATTTGCCGCTTGCGTTGATCGCCGCGCTGTTGCCTCCCGAGCAGGCAAGCCCGCTGTTGACGTATTTGTTCCTTTTCCTGCTGGGGTTTAATATTGTGGTCTGGTCATTAGGGGTGTACATGCTGTCACAGGAGAAGACCAGGAAGTTTGAGCTGGGCAGCTTGTTTAGCCCGGCGGTGATCGCGATCCTGTTGAGCCTGGTGATCATATTTTTCGGACTGAATAGATTTATGCCTGAGTTTATGTTTAAACCTTTACGTATGATCGGCGACTGCACCCTGCCTCTGGCAATGCTTGTGGTAGGGGGCAGCCTTGCCCGGGTACGGCTGGCGCATACCGACAAAAAAGCGATAGGCCTTCTGATAGCGGGGAAGCTGATCATTCTGCCGGCGCTCGGGCTTTTACTGGTGGTGGGGCGCGGCTTTCCGCCTCTTTTAGGTTTGTTGATACTCATGCAGCTGGCAGTACCGTCTGCTACTTCGCTTTCGCTCATCGTGCGTCATTATAAAAAAGAAGACCTCTTGATCAGCCAGGGGGTATTCTTCACCCATGTCGCCAGCATTATCACGATCCCCATATTCTTAAGCTTATATTTTACCATGGTAGCGATGAAATGAGCACGATGATCGCCACGAACCGTAAGGCGTACCGAGATTACACGGTGCTGGAAACTATCGAGTGCGGGATGGAGCTGAGGGGCTCTGAGGTTAAGTCTTTGCGCGACAAAAGGATTAATCTTAACGATAGCTTTGCCCGTATTGAGAAAAACGAAGTTATGTTGTATAATACTCATATCAGCCCTTATGAGCAGGCAAGCTACCTGAATGTGGAGCCTACCAGGCCCAGGCGCCTGCTTTTGCATAAGCACCAGATCGCCAAATTAGCGATGCAGATGGCGCAGAGGGGTTTTACGCTGGTTCCCGTAAAGGTATATTTTAATGACCGGGGGTTTGCGAAGATCGAGCTCGGGCTTTGCAAAGGCAAGAAGCTTTACGACAGGCGCGCAGATATGAAGCGCCGCGAGACGGATTTGGAGATGAGGAGGGCGGTGAAAAGCAGAAGGAAGTAATTGCTCCTCGCATAGGCATTTGGTCCCGCCTCATAAGCGTGTCTCAAAATTTTCTTCGAAAATTTTGAGACATTCGGCGGGACGATTTTCCAACGAAGAATAGCTAGAAAATCTGGGGGTGAAAGGGCTCGACTTAGGTAGGTCGGGTAAAAGGAGCATGCCGCGGACGCAGGGTTGGCCGCGTTAACAATCCTTGCACAAACTAAACGCAAACACGCAAGTGCTAGCTAGCCGTTTAGCCTTCAACGCACCAGTAATGGTTGCGCCGGGCTTCTCGGCATTCAGAGTCTTCCCTCAATAAACTGAGGGGAGCCTCTATTCACTCAGTCCACGGGGTGAAATAGAGCGCAAGTGGAATAGCCGGGTCTGGTTTGCCTTTCCTGGTCCCGGTGAAACGTCAAAGGCTGCTGCCTGTCTTATCCCGTTTACCGGAGCAGACAGGAGTAAGCGTAAAGGGTAAACTAAGCATGGAGCGCCTTTTATCTGGATACTTAGGGACGGCGGTTCGATTCCGCCCACCTCCACCAGATTTTTCCGACAAGGAAAAATCTGGTGGATGCCGCAACGAGCGTCGCGAGGCGATCCCTCGGCCGTTGGCCTCGGGATGATTCGCCGACAGGTTGTAAGACGGCGAATTTACAAGCCGAGCAGCGAGTGCGGCGCCACCACCGAAATATTTTCCGACAAGGAAACATCACTAATGCGAAAAACCATACTTTTTCCTTTTTACTTTCTTCTTCTGACTTTCCTGGGCTGCGCCACCGTCCCGCCGAGGGAGGCGCTTAATACGTATTCCCTAAACGGCGTAAGCTATATCTCACTCATATCTTTATGCAATGCCAGGGGTCTTGATTGGGATTACGACAGCTACAGCCGTATTGTTACCTTGACGAAGGGCGGACATAAGATTTCCCTGCGTGTCGGCGATACGGTGGTTGCCGTTGATGATGTTCCCGAGCACCTCAATAATCCCGTTGATATGTATCAGGGCGTGATCGTGGTGCCTTACCAATTTAAGGAGAAGATCCTGGATTCCTTGAGGTATCCGTCTACTGCCCCGGGATCCGCGGTTTTTCCGATCAAAATAAAGAAGGTGGTCATTGACGCAGGCCACGGAGGACAGGATCCGGGCGCCATCGGAAAGACCGGTTTGCAGGAGAAAGACGTCAACCTGGATATTGCCAAGAGGCTCGCCGGGCTTTTGCGGGAAAAAGGTATAACGGTGGTATTGACGCGCTCAAACGACACGTTTGTGGCGTTATCGCGGCGCGTGAGCATTGCCAACAATGCCAACGCAGACCTGTTTATCAGCATCCATTCCAATGCCAACCGCGTCAGGAGCCTCAAGGGGTTTGAGGTATATTATCTCACTTCCGGCGTCAGCGATGTCAGGCGCGCCCTGAATGCCGCCAAGTACTCAAGCCCGGGCCAATACCGCGAGTGTATGGCCGAGAACTCTCTGACCTTAAGGACTATCCTGTGGGATATGCTGTATTCTTCAAGCCGCGCAGAGTCGGTTGCCCTTGCCCGCGCCATCTGCCGCAAGATAGGGGGGAATCTCGACCTTGAGGTCTTGGGGATAAAAGGCGCTAATTTTTACGTATTGCGCGGCGCCGCCATGCCGGCGGTTTTGGTTGAAATAGGATTTGTATCTAACCGCAACGAAGAGCGCTTATTGAAAAACGGGTTCTACCGCCAGCAGCTTGCGGAAGCGATAGCGGAAGGCACGATAGACTATTCCAGGGCGTATGCCATGACGGAGGCGTCTCGATGAAGAAGGCGATAGGCGTATTTGATTCCGGGGTGGGCGGGCTTACGGTGGTCAAGGAGCTGCTGCGCCAATTACCCGGCGAGAATATTATTTATTTCGGCGATACGGCGCGCGTGCCGTACGGGATCAGGTCGCGCGAGACGGTTATCCGTTTTTCCGTAGAGGACGTGTTATTTTTGCTCAAAAAGGA
>JAQTNB010000148.1 GCA_028714055.1 Candidatus Omnitrophota bacterium | reverse complement strand
GCGCACTTCTCAAGACCCAAAAAAAGCTCATTAGACCTGAGCGTTGCCTGAGCCTGCCCCACCAGTATAATGCGTATGCCCGGATAGGTGCTCAGAAGCCTGGTCAATTGAAAAAACCTCCTCACCGGCCACTGTTTGAGGGGATCGCTCGTCCAGGGGTGTATGGTAACGATATTATCGACGGCATCAAGCGCGAATTTCCGCTCAATATCGGAAGATTCCCTGTCTATGGTGAGCGAAAGCGCCGTATCATCTGTTTTGACGCCCAGCAGCCCGGCCAGCTCAAGATTATATTCTACCTCGTGTTTCATAGCCTCATGCTTCTTATCTTCCATGGTACGGGTAAGCAAGAACCTCCCCATCTTCCTGCGGTAACCTACGCGCACAGGTATCCTGGCTAAAAAACATACCAGATGAAGTTCGCGCGACGGATTAAAAACAACTCCCAGGTCGAACCGGCGATTGCGTAAACGTTTACTGAAACGCAGGAGCTCAGACAAAGAATGCTTTTTATTGCCAAAAGTGATCACCTCATCTATGCAGTCGATACGGTTGGCAAGTTCCTGCACATATGGATTGACCACCGCAACCAGCCGTGCTCCGGGAAAACCTTTTTTAAGGGCGGCGAAGGCAGGAATATTCAGAAGGAATTCTCCGAAACGGTCATTGCGGAATACAACGATATTGTTAATTTTCTGCATGCTTAGCGCCTCCAAAATTAGCCGCAGCCATGGTAATCCCGGCCAGATACCAGAAAATAACCGCTACACGCGAATAGTAAAGGCTGGATTCAGTCAAGCCGTTGACCAAAAAAGCTGCCAGGCAGGCGATGCCTCCCAAAACAAGCATCCGCGCGTGCGCACAGGTAAGCCTCTTATAGGTCTTGCGAGCCCCTTTAAAGAGGCTCGCTAAAAACCAGATGAACAACGCCAAACCCGTAAGCCCGACCTCCGCAGCCATATGTAGGAAATTATTATGCGCATACATATAATCTATAGTGACGATATTGCGGTATTCGGGGCTTTCTTTATAATGCCGGTAATTTTCCATATACGTATTTGCGCCTACTCCGACAACCGGATGCGCCCGGATCATATTCAGGGAATTCCGATAGGCCGCGATCCTGTCGTCGTTGCACATCATGCGCAAAGGATTATACTGCATTTCTTTTGCCCAGTCTTTTATTGACTGAGGGGCTAAAAGAGGCAACGCCAGCGCCCCCAGAAATAGCAGAACCAGGATAACCCTGCTCCTCTTTACTGCTGCTAACAGGAAAACGGAAACGTACAGCGCCAGGTACGTCGGACGCGAGTAGGTCAAGAAGATCCCGGCCATCCCCAGGACAGAGGCAGCCGCAAAGATCAACCTTTGCTTACCCTTGGCATGATACAACGCCAGACCCAGAAGTGCGGGGAGAAAAGCACTCAGGTAGATCCCCAGGAGGTTTGCGTCCTTGAACGCCGCGGTCGCGCGCACCAACCCCAGGTTTACGACGGGTGCATAGCCGCGGATAAAATCCTTTCCTGTTGCCACCTGCCAGAAAGCATCAAGCGAGGCCAGGGTAATGCCGAGCGCCATCGCGTAGAAGATCCTGCGCACATGGCGGTGGTCCCTGATATGCTCTGCGGCGGCAAAAAAAACAAGCATATACTGCACCAGCCTTAACACCCCGCCCTTGATGCTGTCACGGTAATCAACGGAGTTAACCAGCGACAGGCAGGTTACCAGAAAAAATAAAAAAAGCGGCACGGTAATCGCGCTCTTCCTTGCCAGGGGTTCTTTGCTGATTATCTTTTTGGCAAGGAAAGCCGCGATCAACAGCCCCATGAAGATATTTGCGGGGGCGGGGGCGATCGCGAGCGCAAAAGGGATAATGATCAGGCAGTAATAAACCGTATATTCAAAAAGCGCCGTTAAGCGGGTCATATTTAAAAGGTGGAAAACCGGCATTTCAATATTGCCCAGACCGCCTTTAATCCGTCCCGGAGACGGATCTTCTTGCCCTGCGAATAGGTACGGGGATGATAGGATACGGGAACTTCCTCGATACGCCATTTATTATGCAGGGCCTTGGCGATGATCTCGGTATCCAGGTCGAATTTCTGCGATTTCAGGTGCAAGAGAAGCGCGGCATCCCTTCGGAAAAGTTTATAACAGGTAAAGCAGTCGTTGAGTTTTGCGCCAAAGAAAATGTTCATCACCGAAGTCAGGAATTTATTGCCGACCCGGTGTATGAAAAGCCCGTGATACCCTTTGGTAAAACGCGCCCCCAAAACAAGATCGGCTTTTTTTTCACGGATGACCTCAAGGAGCTTGAGGTAATCTGCGGGATCGTATTCAAGGTCCGCGTCTTGAATGATCACAAACTCGCCTGTCGCATGGGATAACCCGGTTAAAAACGCCGCGCCCTTCCCCCGATTGCTGGTATGATGGATAACCTTCAGGCGCGCAAAGGTGATACCCCGTAAGATCGAGGCGGTCTGATCGGTTGAACCGTCGTCAACCGCGATGATCTCCTTATCGATGTTGATCGACTCAATCTTTTCCAAGATAAACCGGATGGTCTGTGCTTCGTTGTAAACCGGCACGACTACGGAGAGCAGCGGCGTGCTCATCGGCGAAGCCTCCTTGCGATCCCCCACAAGTACCATTTCAGGTAGCTGGGGAAAAGGCGCAGCATCTTAAAGCTGGACCTGCCCTTGGTTCTCTCTTTCCAGACCGTAGGCACTTCAGCGACTTTAAACCCTAGGAAAAACCCTTTGACGGTGATCTCCATCGAGATCTCAAAGCCCCTTGACTCTATGACGACCTTATCCAGCACTTTCTTGCTGTACATCTTGAATGCGTTAGCAATGTCGTGCGTCGGGATCCTGAGGAGAAAATGCAACGACCAGCCCACAAAACAGGAAAAAAAGCCTTTAACCTTGGAGCCTCCCAGGCGAAGGCCACCGCGCGCGTAACGGCACCCGCAAATTATATCATAGCCCTCGCGCGCTTTAAGCAGCATGCTGTTAACCGTGATCAGGTCGTCACAAAGATCCGCCATCACCGGAACGACATATTCACCCCCGGCATGTTCAAAGCCGGTACGCAGGGCGTTGGCGAACCCTCCGGGACGGGTATTTTCCACCAGCTTTATGCAAGGATGTTTTTTGGAAAGCTCTGCGACCAAAAGAGGGGTTTTGTCGCGCGAATGATCATTAACGATGACAAGCTCGTGAGGCACGCTGACAAAACGCTCGATATCCTCGATGACCGCCGAGATATTCTCTTCTTCGTTATACGCCGGAACGACTATCGATATCACCTCAACACTCTCTCTCTTAAAGGCCGCTTTCTCCCGTAACGCTTAAGGCGAAAGAAGCAGCTTATAGATCCGTATCTGTCCGTGTTCATACACGGGCTGAAAAAGCTCCGCGTGCCCCCGCGCCCAGCCATCCTCAAGAGGATAGCGCTCCTTATCCGTCTGGTGCAGGGAATAGATAAACAGGTAATCCGTTTTCCTCCTGAGAAGATTGGCAAGCCAAACGAGATAATCGGCATTCCCCCGGTAATTTTGGGGCTGCAGGAAGCTTTCGTGAACGCTCTCAAAATCATACCCCCAGCGGTAAAAGCTTTCCTTAAAATAGTGCAGCTTTGCCGGATCTATCGAATTCACCGACGCGTAATAAACGTTGTTTTTAAAACCCCTCCCGTACAGGGGAAACGCAACGGGCCTGCCTGCATAGGCGATATTATTCCCGGAGGTATGCTGCTCCAGCCACTGCCAGGCAACGGTCGCATCGGGCCAAAATCCGGAATAACGCTGCATGCCGATATAGCGGTTGTATTCATTCCGAGCATAATCGCTGTTCAGCGCCCCCAAGAGCAATATCGCAAAAACTGCCAAGGCTGCCCGCCGGGCGAAGGTGCCGAAGCCTTTTTTTATATATTTTAGCAGAGGTGCCGATAAAAAAAAGAATAAAAAAGCCGCACAGACAGAAGCGACTAATTCTCCCCGCTTTGAAAGCTCAAATGCAGATGCCGTGATACACAAAAGGGAGACCGCGCTGACGACACGGGCAGGGATATTCGCTTTTTCAAAGGCATAGACACCGCTTGCCATACCCAGCCCCAAACACGCATACAGGTAACGGGAATTCGGCAGGGGTATCAGGTAACGATAGACGAGATACAGTAAAAGCGGCATCAGGAAAAAATACC
>JAQTNB010000147.1 GCA_028714055.1 Candidatus Omnitrophota bacterium | reverse complement strand
CCGCAGGTCGCCTTTGAACATCTTGGAATATATCTCGACCTTCACCACCAGCTTATCCAGCGACCCTTCCTTCTCAAGATAGATCTGATAATTGGTCCCCACCTGGGGTATGCGCATGATCACTTCCTCGATCTGAGAGGGATAGACATTGACCCCGTTGACGATCAGCATGTCGTCGGTCCTGCCGGTGATGCGGGAGATCCTGCGGTGGGTGCGGCCGCATTTACACCCGTCTTCGTAGATGAACGCCAGGTCCCTGGTGCGGTAACGCAAAAGCGGCGTTGCCGAGCGCGTAAGCGTCGTAAACACGATCTCCCCTTCCTGCCCGGCGGGCGACTCCTCGAGCGTACGCGGGTCTATGACCTCTATGATATAGGCATCCTCCCAGACATGCATCCCGCGCTTGTACACGCATTCGAATGCAACGCCCGGGCCGTTCATTTCGCTGAGCCCGTAGGAATTGTAGGCATCGATGCCGAGGAGCCCCTCGATTTTTTTACGGGTATTTTCCGAATACGGCTCCGCGCCCAGGTATGCCTTCTTCAGCGAGAGGTCCGAAACGGAAAGGCCGGCTTCGGAGAGCTTGGAATAAATATGCAGCATGTAGCTTGGCGTGATGTGCGCAACGGTGGTTTTAAAATCGTGCATCAGCTGGATCTGGCGCTTGGTGTTCCCGGACCCGATGGGGATAACGGTCATACCGACCCGCTCTGCGCCGTAATGCAGGCCCAGGCCCCCGGTAAACATCCCGTAGCTCATCATGTTCTGAAAGACGTCCTTTTTTCCTGCCCCGGTTGCCACGATGCAGCGGGCAACCAGGTCTGTCCAGCGGGAGATGTCTTCCCTGGTGTGATAGATCACCGTCGGTGTTCCGGTTGTGCCGCTGGAGGTGTGTATGCGCACCACATCTTTTAAGTCTACCGACAGCAGCCCGTACGGATAGCATTCGCGCAGGTCATCCTTAGTGGTAAAGGGGATCTTCTTAAGGTCGTCGAGGCGCTTGATGTCCCGGGTGCTGAATATCCCCGCTTTACGCAGGCGCGCCCTGTAAAAAGGGGTTTTCAGCGCCCAGCCGACGCTCTCGCGCAGGCGTTTAAGCTGCAGTTTGCGTAACGCACTTCTCTCGAGCGTCTCTTCCGCCTTGTTCCAGTATGCCTTTGCCATTGGCTCCTAAAGGTTCCCGATATCTTTTTTCCCGATGATGCTTATCTTGTTGCGCGTAAGCACCCGTATTGCTTTGTCCGCGTCATCAAACCTGAAGACCAAAATTGCCTTCTGCGAAAACTTCTCCACGAACCCGTACATATACTCGACGTTGATGTCGTTTTTCGAAAAGACCGCCAGGACCGAGGCCAGCCCACCCGGGTTATCCTCCACCTCAACGGCGACAATATCGGTAAGGTTGGCGACAAAACCTTTTTTCTTAAGCACCGCCACGGCCTTGGCAGGGTTATCCACCACCATGCGCAGGATCCCGAACTCTTCGCTTTCGGCAACCGAAAGCGCCCGGATGTTGATCTTCTCCTTACCCAGGAGGGAACATACCTCAAAAAGCCTTCCTTTTTTATTCTCCAAGAAAACGGATATCTGGACTAACTTCATGCTATCCTCCTAATGAGCGCATGACTTATGGAGCCCCGCCGCCTCCGAGAGACGGCTCGCAGCGACATAAGTCATCTGCGCGAATTACCCCGAAGCCTGCGCGTGCAATTGCGCAGCAATTGCGAAGCGCTTAGGCAAGGGGTACGAAATCCTATCCCGCCCTCTTATCCACCACCCGTTTTGCCTTGCCTTCGCTGCGCTCGATGGTTTTCGGTTCGACGAGCTTGACCTTGACGAATATCCCCAGGACCGATTCGATCTCGCGGGCGATCTTCTCTTCAAGCATCCTCAGCTGTTTTATCTCGTCGGAAAATATCTTCTGCTCCACCTCGACCAGCACCTCGAGCTCATCGAGCTTGCCGGCCTTGCGGTCTACCACAAGCTGGTAATGCGGCTTTGTCCCTTCGATCCCCAGCAGGACATGTTCGATCTGAGAAGGGAAGACGTTGATGCCCCGCACAATGATCATGTCGTCGGTCCTGCCCTGGATCTTACTGATGCGCGGCGTGCTCCTGCCGCAGCGGCAGCGCTCGTATGAGATCGAGACGATATCCCTGGTACGGTAACGTAAAAGCGGGATCCCGCGCTTGGTAAGCGTGGTGATCACCAGTTCCCCGGTTTCGCCGTCTTTGGCGTGCTTAAGCGTGCGCTGGTTGATGACCTCCGGATAAAAAACATCCCAAAAAATATGCAGGCCTTTCTTAAACGTGCATTCCTGCGCCACGCCCGGGCCGATGATCTCCGAAAGCCCGTAAATATCGGTTGCCAGGATATTCCAGGTCGCTTCTATCTCCTTGCGCATGGGTTCGCTCCAGGGCTCTGCGCCAAAAACCCCGATCTCCCAACTGCTCTTCTTCGGGTCAAGCCCCATCTCACGCGCTTCTTCCGCCATATACAGGCAGTAGCTGGGGGTACAGGCAAGTATGCGCGGTTTAAAATCGTGCATTATCTTAAGCTGGCGCTTGGTTTGCCCGGAAGAGGCCGGAATAATGGTAAGCCCCATTTCCAGCGCCCCGTAGTGGGCGCCCAGGCCTCCGGTAAAAAGGCCGTAGCCGTAGGCGATCTGGATCATGTCTTTGGGCATCGCGCCTGCGCAGGCAAAAGCCCTGGCCATAACCTCTGACCAGAGGCGTATGTCGTCTTTGGTGTAGCCGACAACCGTGGGATTACCGGTAGTGCCGCTGGAAACGTGGATCTCGGCGATCTCTTTGGGAGGCTGCGAAAAGAGACCGAAAGGATAACTGTCGCGCAAATCGTCTTTGCTGGTAAAAGGGAGCCTGGAGATATCTTCGATCCCCCTGATATCGCCGGGGGCAACCCCTTGCGCATCAAGCTTCTTTTTATACAGCGGGCAGCTTTTATATATATAGGAAACCGTTTCCTTCAGGCGCGCAGACTGTATCTGGTTCATCTGGTCTGCTTCCATGCACTCCATCTTTTCGTTCCAGATCATCTCTTCCCGTCCCTTCCCAGATAAAAAGCCTTTTTATTTTCCGCGAGGTAACGTGCGGCAAAGACGGCTTCCAGGGCCGCGATCCATGCCTGTTCTTTTATTCCCAGGAACCGGGAAAGCCGCCCCAGAAGAAAAACATTCACGTAGCGCCGATCGCCAAGCTTAGACTGCGCATCCTCAAGATCGGAAGAAAGGTCCCTTCCTGCGGCACCCAGGTAGCCTTTGAGGCGCGCTGCCTCGGCGGCATAAAAGGGAACGAGGAACTGCGCACGGCCTTTCGGTATCAAGGGCGAAAATACCCTGCTGCCGAAACGCACATGCGACTCAACAGAACCTCCCCGCTGAGCCATGCCGTGTACTTCCGACTTCTTTACTTCATAACCGCTCAATACCGCGGCCCATGCGGCGACCTCTGAGGCCTTCAGGACTCCCTGGCCGCCGATCCCGCAAAAAAGGATATTCGTTGTCTTGGGCTTATGCATGTCCGAGCAACGCTTTGGGTGCGCATACCTCAACGCAGAGGTTACAGCCGCCGCAGATATCCCGGTGCAAGACGATACCGCCGTCCGCCGCCTTGGTAAGCGCCGGGCATTCGATCTGCAGGCACAGATAACAGCTTTTACATTTCTCTTTATCGTAACGCGGAGGTGGGAGCTTCTTGGGCGCGATAAGCATGCAGGGAGAACGCGCAATGATCACCGAGAGGGCATCCGCCTCAACGCGCGCCCTCACCAGCACTTCCATCTCTTTAAGATTGTGCGGGTCGATCACATCGACATTCTCGGCTCCGCAGGCGCGGACGATCTCCTCCAGTTTGAGCCGCCGGGTCTGCTCGCCTTTGGCCGTGACCCCGGTTGCCGGATGCGGCTGATTCCCGGTCATCGCCGTAGTGCCGTTATCCAATATCACCACCAACCCCTTTGTCTTATTGTAGCTTAAATTAATGAACCCGCTTACCCCCGTATGCACAAACGTAGAATCTCCGATGACCCCGACGACATTCTTTCCCAGCGCGCGCCGGAATCCTTCAAAAAAAGTAATGCCGCTGCCCATGCATAAACAGGTATGCAGAGCCGAAAGCGGCGGGGCGGCGCCGAGCGTATAACAACCGATATCCCCGGTCACCAGGAGCTTGAGTTTCTTAAGCACCGT
>JAQTNB010000146.1 GCA_028714055.1 Candidatus Omnitrophota bacterium | reverse complement strand
CACCGCTTTATGGCCCTCCTTGATAAGGGCGCGCGCCAGGTCCACCGTACCTGTTTCAACGCCGCCGACGTTAAGCTCCGGCAGCACCTGCAATACGTTCATAGGATTTTTTGAAGGGCCTCCCTGACCCTGGCGCGGTCATCAAGAGCGCGCACTGCCGGCCGCTCTTTCCACAGGCGCCCGAGTTCCCGGCTTATGCCCGGTAATTCCGCTATATGGATAAAACCAGCTTCCCGCATGTTCTTAAGGAAAAGTTCGTGCTTTCTGCCGAGGCCCGGGGACGAGAAAGTCACCACGTGCCTGCCGCTGGTGGCAGCCTCAGAAAGCATGGAGATGCTCTCAGGGGTAACGACAACGAATGTGCTCGCCGCCAGGATCGCCCCTGCGCTGTCGGGAATAAGCTTTTCGTTGGCGATGACAAGCAGCTTACAGCGCGGATACCCGGAAAACTCCTCCCGTATCTTTTTTTCCACTGCCGGAGAGGTGCGCCGCGAGGTCGTAACCAGGATCTCCGCGTCCGCCGATTCAAGGAAGCCTTTAACCTGCCGGACCAGCGCCGCGCAATCCTGCTCTGAAAAAACAAAACCCCTTGTGTCTCCCCCTATCAGCAGGCCGAGCGCCGGTTTTCCTCCATCTTGCGCCCTGAGCGAAAGGCTCGCCCTGGCAGACTCCAGGTATTGCGGCGTCATCAAATTTAAGGCTCCCGTAGTCACCGCCGCGTTTTTGCACGACACGGGCTTATCGTGCCGCGGGACCACGCAGAGGTCAAACGACGATGCCGGGACCAGCGACGGGCGCATCACGACCATTGCCGTGCTCAGGTTTTCCCGGGCGATGATCAGCGCCAAAGGCGCGACCGATGAGCCGCAGGAGATCACGATATCCGGTTTTTCCGCAATGATACTGCGGTAGGCGTTTTCATCGAGCGCGCCCTTCAGGCCCTCTAACTTCCCCTGGCAGCTATGCCTGCCGCACAACCAGGCGCCGGCTATACAACGAAGCGCGGCAAACCTGCTTTTAAACGTAACGGTAACGGTCTTTGTGCTTGCGCTGATCCCTTTTTCCTTCAGGTATTCTTCGGTAACGGAAGCCAGCCCTTCGGCCTGCCGCAGGTGCCCGGTTTTTGCGTCGCTGACGATAAGGATCTTTTTTTCATTGCCGTATTTCCATATCCGGTAGGACCAGAGGTATTCACGGGGGTAACGGCGGATGTTTTTTTCGAATATCGCGACCAGCCTTTGCAGGTTGGCCAGGAGGTCCTGCCGGGGGTCCTGCGTCTTTTGGAGCTCAAAGGGCGGCTCAAGGATGATCCTGGTGTAAGAGCCTTTTATGCGCACATAGAACGCCGGGATGATCACCGCCCCGTAGCGCAGGCTCAACCGCAGCGCTCCCGTCGACATTGAGGCCTGCTTGCCGAAGAAATCCACGAGCATCCCGCTTTTGCCTCCCTGGTCAAGCGTCATGCCGATGGCATGGTTACGGCCCAGCTCCTCGATGAGCTGGCGGGTCTGGTTCCGTTTTTCGATGATCACGCAGCCTTTCTGGCTGCGGTAATGGTTCAACAGGCCGTTCAGGCGCGCCAGGCGCTGGCCCCTCACGAACAGACTGAAAGGAAAACCCAGGTTCGAGCAGATGATATTGGAAAGCTCCCAGCTCCCTTCATGCACGCCCAGCAAGATCACGCCCTTGCCTTTTTTGAACGCCTCGCCGATATAATGAAAATTGTCGATGGTGATGTAGGTATCGATATATTTTTTATCCAGCCGCGGGATGATGAATACCTCGATGAGGTTCTGCCCGAATGTCCGGTAAAAATCGCGGGTCACCCTTTTTAACTCCAACGGGGACATCTCTGCGCTAAAGGCAGTGCGAAGGTTGGCGTAGCTGATCGCCCGGTGCTTGGCGTCAAAACAATACAGCAGGTCTCCCAGCCTCCTGCCGAAAAAAAGCGCGACACAAAGAGGCAGGAGCCGTATCAACGGGCCCAGCAGTTTAAGCAGGGTATATGCCGCGTAATCGAGCACAAAATCCTTCTTCATTCTCCGTAAACCTCAATTCTACCCGCAACACCCACAGCGGGATCTTTAGACCGCCCAAACCCGGAAGGCCTTGCAGGCGCGCCGCGTCCTTTTCGGTAGTGACCAGCAGCTCTGCCCCCTCTGCCGACGCGCGTAAAGCCACCTCCTGCAAGTCTTGATAAGAAAAACAATGGTGGTCAGCAAAGAACCTGCGCGCCACAACCTGCATCCCCAGCCCCGCGCAGGACCTTTCAAAAGATGCCGGGTCTCCGATGCCGCAGAATATCCCTGCGCGCTTGCCGCTCAGGGCAGATGCGGGCGACTCCTGCGCGGCAGAGAAACGGTACACAGACACCGGCTGATGCACGACCTTGGCGACCAGGGCCTGCGGCTTAAGCCGGGCGAGAAACTCCTCTATTGCCTGCACCTGAGCGCTTGCGTCTATCTTGGTAAGCTCGAATATGTCCGCGCGCTTTAACGCCGACAGGGGCTCACGCAGGATACCACGGGGCAAAACATGCCTGTTGCCGAAAGGAGCAGCGCAGTCGATGACAACGATCTCCAGGTCCTTATATAACCCCCACTGCTGAAAGCCGTCGTCTAAGATGACCGTATCTATTCCGCCTGCCTCTGCCTTTGCGCAGGCGCGCAGGCGGTTTGCGTCAACCAGGATATTGACCCCTTGAAGCTTTTTTTCCAGCATATACGGCTCATCACCCATAAGGGCGTAATCAAGCGGTCCTCCTGCGCAGGACGGTTTCTTATACCCCCTGCTTATGACCGCCACTTTCCTTTGGTGCTTTTGTAAAAAACGCGCGATATATTCGACAAGCACGGTCTTGCCGGTGCCCCCCAGGGTAATATTGCCGACGCTGACCGTTTTGCAGCGCATGCGCGTACGCCGGGAATGCCGCACAAAGACAAGGACGCCCACCCCCGCGGCATAGAGCCAGGATAAAACCAAAAGCACTGCCTTGGGCAGGAGGGTTTTCCAGCCCCGGTATTTATCCGTAGCAAGGTTATAAAGGTGTTCCCGCATACTATTCACGGCAATCCTTAGAAATCACACGCTGGAATTTAAGTCTTGAAAAATGAAGAAGTTGCGTAATCGCAGCGGCAAGAACAAACACTTTATATTAGCACAAGGCTTGGCAGGAGGCAATAGATTTTGCCCTTTTGGACTCCATAGGGGGTGGGCAAGAATACAAAAAAACCGGAAGATCAGACCTTGGGTAAGTCCTGTAAGGCCTTTTTGATCTCTTTGAGGGGGTAAACGTAGTTGTGAAGTTCGCCGTTGATGAATTTATCGTATGAAGAGAGGTCCAGGAACCCGTGGCCGCTGAAATTGAAGACGATACAGCTTCCCTTCTTGGCGGTGGCGGCAATATCTATGACTGCCTTGACCGCATGGGCGGTTTCCGGCGCCGGCACGATCCCTTCGCTGCGGGCAAAGACCAGGGCGGCCTTGAACACCTCAAGCTGTTGGAGCGAGCGCGCCTGGATCAAGCCGTTTTTATGCAGGGCGCTGACCAGCGGAGAACAGCCGTGATAACGTAAGCCTCCGGCATGGATCCCGGGCGGGATAAAGTTGTGGCCGAGCGTAAACATCTTTAAAAGCGGGGTAAGGGACGCGGTATCGCCGAAATCATAGGCGTAGAGCCCTTTTGTCAATGAGGGGCAGGCTGACGGCTCAACCGCGATGATCTGCAGTTTCGCGTTCCTGACTTTATCTTTAATGAACGGAAGGATAAGCCCTCCGAAATTGCTCCCTCCTCCGACGCAGCCGACCAGATAATCGGGTTTCTCGCCCGCAAGCTTAAGTTGTTTGCGCGCCTCAAGGCCGATGACGGTCTGATGCAGGAGGACGTGGTTCAGGACGCTTCCGAGGGAATAGTTGGCTTCCTTGTTCTTTGCCGCCTCTTCCACTGCCTCGGAAATGGCGATCCCCAGGCTCCCCTGGCAGTGCGGGTCGTGTTTGAGTATATGCCTGCCTGATTCGGTAAGCTCGGAAGGAGACGCGATGACTTCAGACCCCCAGATATGCATAAGGGATTTGCGGAAGGGCTTCTGATGAAAGCTCACCTTCACCATATACACGCGGCAGCCGAGGGAAAAGGCGTTGCAGGCGAAACTTAACGCTGCCCCCCACTGGCCTGCGCCGGTCTCGGTGGTAAGCCGCTTGATCCCTTCTTTCT
>JAQTNB010000145.1 GCA_028714055.1 Candidatus Omnitrophota bacterium | reverse complement strand
TGATTTCGCTGGCAATGTGGCGGCTCCTGTCGTTCAGTATCGACTGGCAGCACCTGGCGACGGGGTTTGCCGTATCGCTCCTGGTGGCCCTCACTATGGGGGATATGTTCACCGAGCAGGCCTTCAAATGGTTTGAGCCCAAGCGCTACCTGTGGTTCCTGATCTATGTGCTGGTTTTTTCCTGGGAATGCCTCAAGGCGAACCTTGACGTGGCCTGCCGGGTTTTGCATCCTCATCTGCCCATACACCCGGGGATCGTCAAGATCAAAACAAACCTTAAGACCGAGACGGCCCTGACGCTTCTGGCGAATTTCATTACCCTGACCCCCGGGACTTGTTCGGTGGATATCGATGCCGAAAACGGCTATTTATATATCCACTGGATCGACGTCAAAACCCAGGATGTCGCCGAGGCATCGCGGATGATCGCCTCGAAGTTCGAGCGGATACTTAAAGAGGTGCTGGAATGAAGTTCCTGCGTTGGCTTCTGGGATTTGCCTTTCTGGCAGGGCTGGTATTTTTCATCTTTGCCCGGCTGGATGTCTCTCCGCAGGGAAAGCTCATGCTGTACCTGCTCATGTGTTTCCTGCTTTCCCTGGTCCGGCTTTTTAAAGGGCCGACCCCCGCGGACCGGGCGATCGCCACGGACGTATTCGGGATCCTGGTCATCGGCTTCTGCGGGATCCTGGCGGTGTACACTGCCAAAGACTGGTATATGGATATCGCTATTGCCTGGGCGCTGCAAAGCTTTATCGGAGCGCTGGCGCTGGCGAAATTCATAGAAGGGAAAAATTTCGATGATTGAGATACTTATGCTCGCTTTTATCGTTATCGGCATCACCTTTGACCTCTTCGGCTGCATCGGCCTTATCAGGATGCCTGATATTTACAACCGCCTTCAGGCGGCGACCAAATGCGTGACTCTGGGCACCTGCGGGATCCTGTTCGCGGTCTTTGTAAAATTCGGGTTTTCCGCCGCCGGCGTCAAGGCGCTTTTATGCGTTGTTTTCCTCCTGCTTACCGCGCCCGTATCCGCTCATGCCCTGGCGCGGGCGACCCACCGTTCAGGCGTCGGCCTATGCAAGGGTTCGGTATGCGATAAGTATGCCGAGGACAGAAGCAAGAATATCATATAAGATGAGATACCCGAAACTGAGAGAATTAAAAGAAGCGGTCAAGGCATTGTTCACGGGGCCGTATACGACCAAATTCCCTTCCGTCCCTCATGAGCCATTCGAGCGTTTTCGCGGGAAGCCGGAATTCCATCCCGATACCTGCATCGGCTGCACTGCCTGCGCCCAGGTCTGCCCGGTGGGGGCGATCGAGTTCAGGGATGAGGTTACCGAAGGCCTTGCCCGCAGGGTGCTTATTGTGCGCTGGGACTTATGTATCTGCTGCGGCCAGTGCCAGGCTAATTGCCCGCCGGAAAAGGGGATCGTGCTTTCCCGGGAGTTTGACCTGGCAACTACCGAAGATCCCAAGGCCCTGAGGCAGGAGATCGAAAAGGAACTTTTGCTATGCGACTGCTGCGGAGAGGTCATCGCTCCCCGGGACCAGATAGCCTGGGTCTCCCGCAGGCTCGGGCCCCTTTGTTTTGCCAACGCCTCGCTTATGCTTTTTTACCTGAACAACCTGGGATTGGCCCCTCAAGAAGAAGGTGCTCCGCAGGGCGAGAAGAAAGAACCATTGCGTGCCGACCGCATTACCGTACTTTGCCCGCATTGCCGCAGGGAAGCTGTCCTGAAGTCATAACGTGTTTTCATCCCTTACAATAAAAAATTTCAGGCTTTACTGGACCGGGATGTTTATTTCCCTGGTCGGGACCTGGATCCAGGTGACTGCCCAGAGCTGGCTGGTGTTTGAGCTGACCCATTCGGCTTTCCTTCTGGGGGTCGTGGCATTCCTGAACTCCATCCCGATATTCGCGTTTTCGCTCTTTGGGGGGGTCGCCGCCGACAGGTTAGAGAAGAAACGCATACTCCTGTATACGCAGAGCGCATTTATGGTGCTGGCATTCATCCTGGCGGTGTTGACACACCTGAACCGCGTGAGTGTCTGGCAGATCATGCTTATCGTGCTCTTGAACGGCACGGTCATGGCATTCGATGCCCCTACCCGCCAGTCGATGGTCATTGAGCTGGTGGGGAGGAAAAAGCTTCTCAATGCCATCGCCCTCAACTACGCGTCGTTTAACTTAAGCCGGATCATCGGGCCGATGCTGGCAGGCATACTCATCGCCGCTATCGGGATGAGCGGGTGTTTTTACCTTAACGGCGTAAGCTTCCTGGCGGTGATCATAGCGCTTTTGCTGATCCGGCTTAACGGGCATCCCCAGAGAGGGGAGAAGGGCGCTTTTTGGCAGGACCTGCATGCCGGGATCGTTTTCGTGCGCAGCCATCAACGGGTCCTTGCCCTGCTGTTCATTGCCGGCATCGCCAGTTTATTCAGCGTATCCTACACGGTATTGATGCCGATCTTTGCCGGAGATATCCTGCGCGTGGGGGTAAGGGGCCTGGGGATCCTGATGGCTTCGGCCGGGGCAGGAGCGGTGATTGCCGCTCTGATGGTCGCCTCAGGCGGCCGCTTCAGGCATAAAGGCAAGATGCTGATCGTATCTTCCTTTATCTTCTCCGTTTCGCTGACTGTTTTCGGGCTTTCGCGCAGCTATGCCTTATCCCTGGCTTCCGCGGCCTTTCTTGGCTGGTCATCGATCAGCGCCTTAAGCCTTATCAATACCTCATTGCAGGAGATCGTGCCGGATGAATTCCGCGGCAGGCTGATGAGCGTATTCATGTCGGTTTCCGCGGGTTTTGTCCCCCTGGGTAACCTGATCGCCGGCAGCCTTACGCATCTGTGGGGAGCGCCGCTGGTAGTCGCTTTATCCGGGGTATTTTGCACGGTATTCTTTATTTTCATAAATTTGTTGTATCCTGGCCTAAAAGAGATACAATAGTTAAAAGAACGATGAGACGATAACGAGGGAGGCAGGTAATGCCCGGTAGCACAGGAAAAGACATAAAATTATCCGCTCTTTTAAAGGAAAATACCATTCAATTGAGCCTCACGGAGAAGAATAAGGGTAAGCTTCTCTCTCTGCTGGTGGAGCTGGTTGCCCGCTCGGGAAAGATCAAGGACAAGAAGGCATACCTGCGCGCGATACTGGAACGGGAGAAGCTCGGCTCCACCGGTATCGGCAACAGCGTTGCCATACCGCATGCCAAGTCAAAGGCGGTCAAGGGGATGGCGGTTGCTTTTGCGCGCTGCCAGGAGGGGGTGGATTTCGGGGCGCTTGACGGAGAAAAGGTGCATTTGTTCTTTATGCTCGCCTCCCCCGAAAGCATGATCGGAGAACACCTGAAGGTCCTGGCGCGGCTCTCATACCTTATCAAAGATAAATTTTCCCTGGACCTGCTGCGCAAGGCCCAGGATAAAAAAGAGATACTCAAGATCATCTCTTCCCACGAGAAAGTCACCAGGGATTAATCCGATGTATCTACAACAACATGAAAGGAGAAGGGAATGAACGCGTTTATCGTTTGTGTGGTCGGCGTGTGTGTCGTGTTTTCATTCTTAGGATGTGCGAAAAAAGAGGAACCGATGGAGGATTATTCTCAGGAGATGTCCATGGAGACCCTGAGCACCGTCGGCGTCCAGGAACAGGCTCCCGTGACCGCAACACCCGCGCCTGCCGTGACGCAGCCGGCAGCTGCCGCACCCGCTTCTCAGGCGCTTCAGCCGTTGCCGCCGCAAGGCCCCTATAAGCCTACCAACCAGGAGATCCAGACCGCGCTGAAGAATGCGGGGTATTATACCGGCGCTGTTGACGGTAAGATCGGCCCGATGAGCAAAAAGGCCATCGAGGATTTTCAGAAGGCCAACAACCTTACCCCCGACGGTAAAGTCGGGCCCAAAACCTGGGCTGAATTAAGCAAGTACCTGGCCGCGTCCGCGGCTTCATCTTCCGAAAAGAATCCCGGTTTAAAGCCTGCCCGGTAAGTCATGGCGACCTTTCCCAAGGATTTTCTTTGGGGGGCGGCTACTTCTGCCCATCAGGTTGAGGGGAATAACATCCACAATGACTGGTGGGCCTGGGAACAAAAGGGCGGCGGTGCCGGGCCTTCGGGGCATGCCTGCCGGCATTACGAGCTTTACCGTCAGGATTTTGACCTTGCCAAGTCCCTGCACCATAATGCCCACCGGTTTTCAGTCGAATGGAGCCGGATC
>JAQTNB010000144.1 GCA_028714055.1 Candidatus Omnitrophota bacterium | reverse complement strand
GGTATGGCCGGTGCAGGGGGTATTTGAGATCTCGGTTGCACCGTTATTCGCAAAAGACAAGATCAGCGGGTGCCTGGCGGTCATACATGATATAACCGAGATCAAGAAGCTGGAGGCGATGCGCCGTGATTTCGTGGCAAACGTCTCGCACGAGCTCAAGACCCCTTTGACTTCCGTCAAAGGGTTTGTGGAGACTCTTCTGGAGGGGGCGCTGAGCGACAAAGAGAACAGCCGGCACTTCCTTGAGATCATACGGGAGCATACCAACCGCCTGGATAACCTGATAAACGACCTCTTGAACCTTTCCTACCTTGAGTCCAATACCGTTGAGCTGCGCAAGTCCGGCCTTATGATCAGGGATCTGGCGGAAGAAGTGCTTTCGGGCTTTGGCTCTCAACTGAAGAAAAAGCCCCTGAAGGCCAAAAATGAGATCCCTGCCGGGTTGATCGTCAGTGCCGATAAGGAGAACCTTGAACAGGTCCTGACCAATTTGATCGATAATGCCATTAAGTTCAACCGGCCGCAGGGCTCGCTCGTGATCCGCGCCGATGACCTGGGTATCGCTGTCAAAATAGCGGTTGAAGACACCGGCAGCGGCATCCCGGCAAAAGACCTTCCGCGTATTTTTGAGCGTTTCTACCGGGTTGACAAAGCCCGTTCCCGGGAGCTTGGCGGCACAGGGCTGGGATTATCGATCGTCAAGCATATCGTCGAACTTCACGGCGGCAGTGTCGGCGCAGAGAGCACCGAAGGCCTGGGCTCGAAGTTCTGGTTCACCCTCCCGAAGTAGTTTTCCGCAATTCTTCGTATTTTCACCTCCTCAAAACTTAACCTACATTTAACATCTCCTTCAAATCGATTTAACCGCCGTAGTTTATACTCTCCATGAATGCATGAGTATTTGTGGAGAGGGGGTGAAGGAATTTAAAATGCAGACTATGTCAAACATGCACAGGGACGTCATCGCCAGCCATTTGCGCCTGCAGATCGAAAAGATCAACGGCGTGCTTGTCCATATAGCGGAAGACGAAAACTTGGATTGCGCGTATGCAAACCAGTCCCTGAAAGAGATAGAGGATAATCTAAAAAAGCTGCGGAAGATCTGTACCGATAATTAAACCCGATCACGCTGAGGAGGGGAAACAAGATGAAGAAGTTCCTTATATTAGCACTGGCAGTAGGTATATGCGCGCTTGCTGCGGGCGTTAAGGCTTCCCACGCAGGAGAGATCGATTTGCTCCTGCAGAAACTGGTCGAGAAAGGCGTTTTGACCGGGCCGGAAGCACAGCAGATACGTGTTGAAACACAAGAAAGCATTAAGAAGGAAATCGTCCAGGGTAAGTATTCGAATCTTCCGGCCTGGGCGCAGACCATAAAGATGAAGGGAGACCTGAGGGTCCGCTACCAGCAGGATAAACGCGAAGGCTCCGCTATCCAGGGCCACACTACCGAGCGTAATAGAGGAAGGGTGCGTTTCAGGCTGGGTGCAGAAGCAAAAGCGAACGACCAGGCAAAGGTATATTTTGGCCTTGCAACCGGAGGGACAGACCCCCGTTCAACCAACCAGAGCTTTGAGAATTCTTTTGAACTTAAAGATATCAGGCTGGATTACGCGTTCGCGGAATACATGCTTACTCCCGGGCTCTACCTTTACGGCGGAAGGATGAACAATCCTGTCTGGGAACCGGGAGACCTGCTTTGGGATACCGATATCCACCCTGAAGGCGGCGCTGCGAAGTTCGATTATAAGCTTAATCCCGCGTTGAGCGCTTATTTTAATACCGGCCTTTTCGTCCTGGATGAGAATTCCGGCGGCTCAGACCCCTGGATGTATGTCTTTCAGCCGGGTTTGAAGCTTAAGCTGAACGAGAAGATGAAACTGAATTTCGCCACCTCATACTATAATTTTGTCCAGGTTGAGGGCGCGAAGATGGATCATGCTTCGGGCAGCAATACCGCGTCTCCCGGCAGGGCAGGTTTTTACAAGTATGATTTTGACGCCCTTACTCCGGCTTTGGAACTCGCGATCACCGAACCCCTATCGGCATTGGGGATCAATGCAATCAATGTTCCGTATGTTGCGTTCTTCGGAGAGTATGTAAAGAACATTGTCAATGGCGCAGATGAAGGCACCGGCGGTTATTTGGGAGGTATCAAACTTGGCCATGCCAAGGTTTCCGATAAGGGGCAGTGGCAGGCGCGCTATATGTATGCCATGCTTGGAACCAATGCCTGGCCTGATTTTTTGCCTGATTCAGACAGGTACGGCGGAAGAACAGGCGTCAGGAGCCATGAGGTATCGTTCTCTTACGGCTTGAACAAGAACGTCAGCCTTGATGTTGACTACTATCTTTCAGACCTTACCAGCGGCAAGAGTGAGATGGATGGTTCGGGCAAGAGGGAGAACCTTATTCAGGCTGACCTGAATTTCAAATTCTAAACAGTATATTAAGGAGATAGATGCCGCAGGCGCTGATTTTGATTTTTATTGCCCTGCTGCAGATTTTGGTATATTCTACCCTATGAAACCCACCATAGCCAAACCAAGAAAGGGGCATTGATGAAAAAAATCATTGCGTTATGTGCGGCCGCATTTTGCCTCCATTTTTCTTCCTTGCCGGCATTTTCTGCGGAAAAATATGTCCAGATCAAGGGGTCTGACACCATGGTCAACCTTGTCCAGGCCTGGGCTGAGGAGTTCATGCAGAAGAACCCCTCGGATTTCATAGCCGTGACCGGCGGAGGGTCGGGAACGGGTTTGTCGAGCCTTATCAGCGGCACCTGCGATATCGCCATGAGCTCCCGCAATATAAAGGAAAAAGAGATCGCGCTTGCCAGAGGCAAAAACATCGAGCCCTTCGAGATCAAGGCGGCATTGGACGGGCTGGCAGTGGTCGTCCATCCTCAGAACCCCGTAGACAAGCTTACCGTCCGGCAGCTCTCGGATATTTTCTGCGGCCGTATTACCAACTGGAAAGAGGTCGGAGGGGCCGACCAGAAGATCGTCATCCTCTCCCGCGAGGTCAACTCCGGGACGCATGTGTATTTCAAGGAGCATGTTTTACGCAAGAACGACCCTGCCGGCAAAGAGGAATTCGCGCCATCCGCTTTGCTTTTGTCGTCTTCGCAGGCCATTGCCGAAGAGGTCGCGGGTAATCCGGGTGCAATCGGATATTACGGCATGGGGTATATTTCAAAAAGGCAAAAACCGGTTTCTGTCGCGCAGGACGAAAAATCCCCGTATGTAGCGCCTTTGATAGAAAACGTGGTCAGCGGCGCCTATCCCATATCCAGGCCGCTCTTTTTGTATACCAACAATAAACCCCAGGGTAATACGCAGAAATTCGTGGACTTTGCGCTTTCCCCTGAAGGGCAGGAGATCGTCTTAAAAACCGACTTCGTCCCTATCAAAAGATAATTGTTCCGCTTTGACTCAAGAATGCGCCGTTTTAAAGAATTCTTCATAGAGAAACTGATCTTTATCTGCGGTATCGCTTCGATATTCTTCGTCCTCCTTATTTTCCTTTTTCTGCTGAAAGAAGGCCTCGCCCTTTTTAAGATCATCAGCCCGGGGAATTTCCTTCTGGGGAAAAACTGGTATCCGATCTCCGAGCCTCCGCAGCTGGGCATTTTCCCGCTGATCTGCGGCTCGCTTTTGGTGACCCTGGGTGCCGCGATCATCTCCGTGCCTATCGGCGTTGCCTGCGCGGTTTATATCGCGGAGATCGCGCCGCATAAGATCAAGGAGGCGCTTAAAGGGGGGATAGAGCTTCTGGCCGCCATTCCCAGCGTGGTCCTCGGTTTTATCGGGATGGCAACACTTGTCCCCTGGGTCAAAAAGATATTCGGGCTTCCGACGGGCCTGAGCGCTATTTCCGGTTCGATCATGCTTGCCTTCATGGCGATGCCGACGATCGTTTCCATTGCGGAAGACGCGTTGTATTCCATCCCTAAATCGTATAAGGAGGGAGCGTTGGCGCTTGGAGCAACGCACTGGCAGGCGATCTGGCGGGTGATGCTCCCTGCCGCATCTTCCGGGATCGTGGCCGCGGTGATGCTCGGTATCGGCAGGGTGATCGGAGAGACCATGGCGGTGATGATGATCACCGGGAATTCCGCGGTCATCCCGCATTCGTTCCTGCAGCCGGTGCGCACGCTTACCGCCACGATTGCCGCGGAGATGGGGGAAACAGTCGTGGGGAGCGAGCATTATTTTGCCCTTTTTGCCGTTGGGATCGTGCTGTTTGTGATC
>JAQTNB010000143.1 GCA_028714055.1 Candidatus Omnitrophota bacterium | reverse complement strand
GCTGGAAAAATCCGTGTTTTTCCGGATGTTGGAAAAATATGCCCATACGGCGAGAAGAGCGTTGCGTGATAAGATAAAATTAAAAACCGGCCCGCAGGTAAGGGTTTCCCCGGAGGATTACGCGGAAAATTACCGGCAGATGATCTCGTTGCTTGAAGAGAAGGGGGTCGGCTGTATTATCGTTATACCTCCCGCCGATATAAGGCGGGGTTATATGGAGCACTATCTATCGCGCGCCGCGATATTAAGAAGCGTTGCGGCAGGATCAAACGTTCCCGTTATCGGGCCGCAAGATCCGTTTATCAGGCGGCCGGCAGAATGCTTCCTCGAGGATGGTTTCCATTTGACCGTTTTCGGCAATACCCTTGTCGCTGAAGCGATCGTTCCGGCGGTCAAGGAATACCGTAAGAGTATTACGGCTGATTAATGCCGGAATGCCGGCAATCTTCCTCCGCGTCCTTACGCGTTTTATAGAGGCGCAAATGAAAGTTGAAAACACCGTTGCTTATGTTACTATGTAGAGTAAGAAACGGATTACCGGGAACCGCATTTTACCTCTGCGTAAGAAAAGGGGCCTTTGAGGATACCGCCCGTTATGTTTAAAGGAATAATAGGAAAGCAATGTAGAAGCAACCTTTGCTATGCCGCTGCCTTTTTATTGTGTCTTTCCGCAGCGGCTGTTTTTTTATCTTTGGTCGCACGCGCGGCGGACAAGAGCATACGAAACGATCTGCTTGTTGAAACGCGCATGGTGGCGGGATCCATCAACCTCTCCCACATACTCGCCTTAAGCGGCACCGAGCAGGATTTAAGCTCTCCTCATTACCTGCGGCTTAAAGAACAACTGGGCCGTGTTCGCACTGCCAATAAAAATTGCAGGTTTATCTATCTTATGGGCCGTAATCCCGAAGGTTCCATCTTTTTCTATGCGGATTCCGAACCGGCCGGCTCTGAAGATGAGTCGCCTGCCGGCCAGATATTTACCGAGGCCTCGCCTCAGATACACCGTGTTTTTCTGGCTAAGCAGGAAGCCGTTATAGGCCCTGTTGAAGACCGCTGGGGCACCTGGGTAAGCGCTTTTGTGCCGCTTTTTGACGATCAGTCCGGCAAGTTAACCGCTGTCCTGGGAATGGATATCGACGCAAAAAGATGGAAACGGATCATTGCCAGGCAGAGCGCGCTTCCCGCAGGGTCGCTGTTCATTTTATTGCTTTCCCTTATTTTTTCCGTTGTGATATTGAGGATCAAAGAACGGGTGCGTGTAAGCGAGTCAAAATACAGGCAGTTGTTCGAGGAGAATAACGACGCGATCTTTATCGCCGATCCGGTGACCCGCAGGCTCGTTGACTGCAATAAAAAGGCAGAAACAATAACCGGCCGCACCCGTAAAGAACTCCTTTCCATGCATGCCGACCAGCTCCACCCCGAAGATAAGATCGCAGAAACGATGGAAGCTTTTAAGAAGCAGGCCTCGGGGTTATTACGAGCTGTAGATTCGGAGATACTGACAAAGGATGCAAAGAGGATAAACGTTTCAATAAACGCGACTATCTTAGAGATAGAGGGCGTGCCTTATGTTATGGGCGTATTCAGGGACCTTACCGAGCGTAAGCAGGCGGAAGAATCCTTGCGCCAAAGCGAAGAGCGATACCGCGGCATGGTAGACAATATCGGGATCGGCGTAGCGCTGATAAGCCCGGAGATGGAGATATTGTCTTTAAACAACCAGATGAAGAAATGGTTTCCGCACATCGATCTTAAAGACAGGCACATCTGTTACCGCGCATTCAATAGGCCGCCAAGAGAGGAAACTTGTTCTTACTGCCCAACCGTCAAGACATTGAAAGACGGCTTGGTGCACGAAGATGTTACGGAAACCCCCGTAGGCGACCAGATCATCAATTACAGGATTGTCTCTTCCCCGGTCAAAGACCAGGCCGGCAAGGTTATCATGGCGATCGAGATGGTTGAGGATATCACCGCGCGCAAACGGGCAGAGCAGGCCCTTAAAGAACGCGAACTGCTGTTAAGCAAGGTAGGGGATATCGCCAAGATCGGCGGATGGGAAATGGACATTGTAACAGGAAAAGCAACCTGGACAAAAGGGACGTATGATATCGTTGAGATCGAATATGATAAGCCTGTCCCCGGCTTGCATGAGCATGCAGGATACTATCTGCCGGAATATCGCGGCATGGTCGAGAAAAAGATGTCCGAGCTCATAGAGACAAGGCAGCCGATGATGTTTGAAGCAGCGCTTAAAAGCGCAAAAGGACGCATCAAATGGTGCCAGGCTATCGGAGAAGTAGTGGAGCTGGGCGGGAGGGTAGTCAAATTGCGGGGTACTTTCCAGGACATTACCGAACGCAAAGATGCCGAAAAAGCCCTGATGGTATCGGAAGAGAAGTTCCGCGCGCTGTTTGAACATTCGCAGGACGGGGTCCTGCTCATCCATCCGCAACAGGGGGTCGTCGATTGTAACGCCTCCGCAGTGAGGATATTCGCGCTATCAGGCAAAGAAGAATTGATCGGCAGGCACCTGGCTGCGGATTTTTCTCCGGATATGCAGCCCGGCAGTATACCCTCGGGTGTCCTCAGAGATAAGCATATTGAAGAGGTCCGTCAAAAAGGTTTTTCCACCTTTGAGTGGGTGTATAAACGTAAAGACGGGAACACGTTTACGGCAGAGGTCATTATGAGCACGGTGGCCTACGGCGGCGAATCGATATTGCAGGCGGTTTTACGCGATATCAGCGAGCGCAAGCGCGTTGATGAGGCGCTTCGTTACAGCGAGGCCCAGCTTTCCAATGCCCTGAAGATCGCGCACCTGGGTCCGTGGGAACTTGATATAGAAAAAAACCTGTTTACGTTTAACGACGCCTTCTACGCTCTTTTCCGGACATCCGCCGAAGAGATGGGCGGCTATTTGATGACGCCTGCCGAGTATGCCAGGCGTTTCCTTTATCCCGAAGACGTATCGTTAGTCGTAACCGAGACCCAGAAAGCCCTGGAGGCGACCGACCCGAATTTCAGCCGGCAATTCGAACACCGCATCATCTATGCCGACGGAGATACCGGCTATATCACGGTCCGTTTTTTTATCGTCAAGGATGAACAGGGCAAGACGATCAAAACGTACGGCGTCAACCAGGACATCACCGAGCGAAAGAGGGCGGAGGAAGAGATCAAGCGCGCGTATCAGGAGCTTAAAGCTACCCAGGCTCAGCTTATCCAGAGCAATAAGATGTCCGCCCTGGGGCAGCTTGCAGGCGGCCTTGCCCATGAGCTCAATAACCCTTTGACCGGCGTATTGAACAATGTGCAGCTGATCAAGATGGAGGCGGGGGAGAGAAAGGATTTCAGCCTGGATGATTTTAAGGAGCTTATGGACGCGGTGGAAAATTCCGCTTTACGCTGCAAAAACATCACGCAGTCTCTCCTTGAGTTCACTCATGCCGCCAAGGGTGAATTTCAGGAACAATCCCTGAACGAGCTTGTCAAGAAGACGATTGCTTTAGTGGCGCAGGAGCTTAAATTGAGCAATGTTATATTCCGGGAAGACCTGCAGCCCGGCCTTCCTTCGGTCAAGGGCGACTCGCAGCTTTTGCAGCAGGTCCTCTACGGCCTGATCGCGAATGCCCACTGGGCGATCATGAAAAAAGAAGGGGAGGAGGGGGTCATTACCGTCAAGACCCGGCATGATCCGCTCGGCAAAACCGTTCATGTGTCGGTCTCCGATACGGGTATCGGCATACCGGAAGAGAACCTTCCCCGCTTGTTCACCCCTTTCTTTACCACCAAAGACGTCGGCGAAGGCACAGGCCTGGGGCTGGCGTTGTTTTACAACATCATCAAGACCCATGGAGGCGACATCACCGTTGAGAGCAGGGAGGGCGCCGGCGCGACGTTCACCGTAAGCCTTCCGTGTTGTGATCCTGAAGGCTAAAATGCAGCCATGCGAGCGGGCAATACCGGGTAATATTGAGGCTCGCTAATTGATTGACAATAAAAGTATTGCTTATATAATACATTATAGCATCGAGGGTAAGGGGGATTGGGCATGATAAACCCTCTTTCCTCGGCACGATCGTTTAACGGAGAAGAAGACTACGAATACAGTTCTCCCGGCTGATTCCCAAACATTAACCCAAGGCGCTGTAGAATTACAGGTCTTGGGTTTTTTATTGCAGGGATAAAAATAATGCGTAAAACCGATGCCTTATTTTCCCATCGCGTAAGCTGGTTAGCGCGG